>JAIXOY010000055.1 GCA_027486525.1 Pseudomonadota bacterium | reverse complement strand
TTCATCGGCGATGTCATCAGGGATGGCGTGAATGGCACTGAGCCACAGCGCGTGTTTCTCGTTGTCAATCTTCGGCGGCATGATGCCAGGTGTGTCCATTAGCTCCACATCTTTATCTAACTCGATCCACTGCTGGATCTGCGTCTGGCCAGGCTTGTCGGCCACCTTGGCAGCACTGCGATTAGCGAGTTGATTGATGATGGTCGATTTCCCGGTGTTCGGTAGGCCCACGATCATGAGCTTCAGCTTCGTTTTGGTTTCGACGTAATCCGGATTGCTTTGCTTGCGATTGTCTTCAACAATTTGGCGTGCCATCGGGATCACTTTCTTGAGGGCCGCTTTATCCAAGCAGTTCACAAAGAAGAAAGGCTCGCCCTTTTTTTCAAACCATGTGCTCCACTGCGCGCTCACGGCCGGATCGGCGAGATTGGCCTTATTAAGAACGATGATGCGTTTTTTTTGGCCCAGGCTGTCATGGAGTTCACGATTACCTGTCGCCAACGGTACGCGGGCGTCCCGAATTTCCAGGATAATGTCGACCATGTTGAGCTTCTGTTTGATCTCGCGCAGGGCCTTGGCCATGTGGCCGGGGTACCAATTAAATAAAGCCGTCCCCACGCCTGACTTGTCATTTTCTCTTTTCATCAGACTGTACTAGCATGGAGGAGTGACAATGCCTAACACAGAGACATGGGGAATCATCGGCCTGGGGTGGCTGGGAAGTCGTCTTTCAGCTGATTTACAGGCGAAAGGCCATAGTGTTTGGGGCACTCACCGCTCAGACTTCGACTTCCGCAGGGACACATTACCGACCACTTCCTGCGACGTTCTCTTTCTCAACACACCTCCATTGAGCGACATAGGGCCGCAGCTCTTCTGCGATAAAGTCACGGCCACAGGTCGCATCATCTTCATCAGCTCAACTTCGGTCTTCGGCATGAGTTCAGGGAAAGTCACAGAAGACACGCTCCCTACACCAGAAACTGATTCAGCTCGCTGGCTGCTTGCTGTAGAAAATCTTCTCCGTGAGCGTTTTGCAGACCAACTCACGGTGATCCGCCCTGGTGGGCTTATGGGTGGCGAACGCCATCCGGCGAAGCACCTCAGTGGAAAAGTAGATATCAGCGGTGGTAACGAAAAGATCAACCTGATTCACCGCGAAGACCTCATCGGCCTCATCACCTCGGTCCCAGCGGCAGTGCCTCTCGTCCACGCAGTCGCTCCCTACCATCCCCGCAAAGACGACTACTATGGAACGTGGGCCGACCAGCTCCAGCTCCCGAGACCCACGTTTAAAGATTCGGCGTTTGGCTCAAGAGAAATTGATTCCGCAGTGGTGAGTTCGTTTTACACTGACTGGAAATGCCCACGGTTAGACTTCATCTAGGAGACGTATGGTTACTTCACTCTATCTTGGTATCTTAGGATTACTCTATTTTTGGATTTCGATCGAAACCATCATGGCGCGCGGAAAAAACAAGGTCTCACTCGGCGCCGGTGAGAACAACGAGATCATCCACCTCGTGAGTGCCCATGGTAACTTCTCGAGCTACGTGCCCTTCTTTCTGCTGGCGCTGTACCTGCTTGAGCAACAGACGGTCAGCGCCTACGCGATCCATGCGCTCGCTGCAGTGTTCGTGTGCGGTCGTGTCCTGCACTTCCTCACCATGAGAAACAAGGAAAAGACGTTCAAGTATCGCAAGGCCGGCATGATGCTTACGCTGTGGCCGTTGATCATCGTTTCTGTTTGGAACATCTACTGTTCTGTGTAAGATAATTCACAACTCCTAGCATTCTTTGGCACGTTTCGGGTCTAGCCTATCTCCTGGACTTATCAGCAAAGGAGATCATTATGAAAAATCTTATAGTCATCACACTTCTCATCTCCGCTTCAAGTGTCTTGGCCCTCAGCAAGCAACGCCCTGGAGCGAACAACGGCAACAGTACGGCAGCACCGGGTGAAGGGACTCAGACAACAGAAATTCAAGAAGAAGAGGATCTCACCATGGGCACACAAGCTGAACGAGATCAGCAGCGTCGAAAGCGCGAGAATGAACGTGAGATCGAACGGCTAAGAAAAGAAGAGCACGTTCGCAGAAACCAACGCTCTGGCATTAATAACGGTTTCGTTCCTTAGAGAGAAAATCCCAAAGTCTCGTCCATCCACTTGATCGCAGCCTGGTCTTGATGGACAAGTTTATTCGAGGAGCTCACCACAAGAAACGTGGGATACTTTCTGATTCTCAGTGCTCGGGCGTAGCTGTTCTGATTGTCGGTCACCGCTGCTGCCCCGAGCTCAAGGACCTTGGCTTCGTTCTCGCCCGGCGCTTGTCCACCGCCGACAATGATCAGCACGCCGAAGTCAGGATTGTTGGCGGAAAGATTTCCCACCATGCGCAGATCCGGCGCGATACCGTTACAAGCAGGACACCAGGGCGCCACGTACACCAGGGCGCACATTTTCTTCCCAAGGCAAGTGCCCTGCTGATTCAACCCGGTTGGTACTTTCGGAGATGTGAACGTGTCGATCAACTTATGGCGTGACAAAAACAACGCCAGAGCGATGAAGACAATCGCGGTAAACTTAGAAGAAACGTTCATGTCTTAAGTATACGCAGATTTGCTTTTTCACGGCCGTGAAATCATTCGTTACACAACGCTAGTTTGTGACTTCTCAAAATTTTTTTTGTGAATTAGTGTGCGGGCAACTGTGAACAAGTTGATCTAATTACTGTAATTATTTCAGGTTGTTGCAATATTAACCCCTCTCAGGAGTCTTTATGAAATTGCTCGTTTTGGCCATCGCCCTTGCCTCTGCTTCAGCCTTCGCTCAAGTCAACTACAGCAATAGCGCTGTCGTTGCGAAAGAGCACTCTGCCTTCAAACTCGATCAAGCGGTTTACACCTTGATCCCTACTAAAACAGAAGAGCGCGACATCCCGGGCTGTAACCCCTACGGCGAAGCTTCTGAAGACTGCACAGAAACTGTTGTTCTTGAGTCGGAGCCCGTGGTTCAAGTTTTCGTTGATTACACTGAAGGCATCTTCCGCGACCCAGAAATGCCAGGTGCTTACCTCGCGTTCAACTTCCCCGTTTCTGACTTCACAGCAGAGCAGATCGCCGCTCTCAAAATCGCATCTCCCATGTGGCGCCTTCGCGGCGGCTCAGTACGCAAGTCATTCGCTAAGAATAACTTCGCTCTGGACCTCCAGTTGGTTAACCGCACCATCTCAATCGTCGACGTCCGTCGCTCGAAGCTGTGCCCAGACATGGAATCAGGCGAGCCGATGCCTGGTTGCGTAGAGCGCTTGGTTTACAAAGACGTAGTCATCAAAGCTCGCCAAGTGACTGTTAACAAGAAATAGTCTCTCGCGCGACTCCACTTCAGAGGGCCCCCTCCCCCGGGGCCCTCTTTTTGAGTAAGAATTACAAAGACCTAAGCTTCGTTTGATCGTTTTGAAGTTTTCACATAAAACGTAGCCCTATTTCACAATGTCACGGAGTCTGTCATGAAACTGCTCGCTGGGTTCCTCCTCGTCCTCCTTTCCTCAAACACCTTTGCCCAACGTATTTCCATCCACTCATCTTGGGAAAAGATCGAGGCCAGCTTCCGGCACATCGTGCTGAAACCCTCGGAGCTCAATCCCGTCGGCGGCCTCTTCAATGCCTGCATCTCAAGTGATGGCGAAACATTCCATTCCATCAAAGACGTGAAGTTCTGTGCCGAAGGCCACCAAGAAGAAGTGCGCCAAGGTGACAGTGTTTTCTGGGAATGGGTGTGTGATCGTCATGAAAGCTCCCCGCTCAGCCAATCTCGCACGACGACGAAACGGGAATGCACCGATTACGCCCAAGAGGGCGATAACTTCTTCTGCCGTGCTTTCGAAGACAAACCTTTCCGCATTCCGTTGAGCTACCTGCTCGAAGTGCAAGATACCGGCATGGGGGAAGCTGGCCCGGTCACGCTTTTCAAGAAACCCTACACGATCCCGCAATGTGACTGAGAGAAACGATGAACACCTCGCTCTTCGATTTCAACGACTACCGCGAGTATCTCACTAAGGTGATGATGCCCAACGGTCCGTACCAGCAGAAAGGTCCCAACCTTTCTCGCTGGGCGCAGCGCTTGGGTCACAAGTCGCCGAGTCTGCTGTCGATGGTGCTCAAGGGTGATCGTTTGCCGAGCAGCGAGCTGGTGGAACGCCTCATCACCGAACTCAAGCTCAGTCGCGCTGAAGGTAACTTCCTGCGCCTCAAGGTCAAACTCGAGCGCCTCGAGCACAAGGGGAAATCCAGCGAAAAAACCCGCGAGGACATCGACAAGCTCGTCGCCAGCGTCGGGAAAGTCAGCCGCCAGGTCGTGAGCCTCTCGGCCTTCGAATCGGTGGCCCAGTGGTACTGCATGGTCATCAAGCAGTTGATCGCCACGGGTGAATTCGTGGAAGACGCCGAATGGGTGTGCCGTCGCCTGCGCCACAAGATCCGTCCGCACCAGATGAAAAAAGCCATCGACCATCTGCTCGCCCTGGAACTCATCCAGCGCAATCCGCAGACGGGCCAGCTTGAGTCGGCGCACGCGGTGAGCACTCCGAGTGATATTCCCTCTCAGGCGTTGGTGCAACATCACCTTGGGATGATCGACCGCGCGCGCGAAGCGCTAGAAGAACAGAAAGTCGCTGACCGCTGTTTCATGGGTCTCACCTTACGTGCGGATGCCAAACAAACCGCCAACGTCAAGCGCGACATCGCGCAGTTCATCGAAATGATGAACGAGAAATACGCCGTGGAAGATTCCACCCGCGTCTACCAACTCAACTTACAATATTTCGAACACACGACTGAAACGTCGCCTCAGGAGCGCTTGCAATGAGAACTTTAATTTTCACCTTGCTCACTTTCGGTGTGGCCCACGCCGCGGATCGTCCGTTTGAGCTGCGGCCCCTGGATCTCACCGAGCGCGTGCAAGTCTGCGGCAAGAACACCTGCAACAGCATGGTGCTCTCGGATCTCATCCGGAACTTACAAGTCGAGCGCTCCGGCGGTGGCGACATCATCGGTAACGGTGGCGGATTGGCGGAACAGAACTTCACCTACGCGCTGACACAATTGGCGGACTTCATCCAAGAGACCCTCAAGGCCGGACTCGTGACCGGTGACGATGCCGCGCAATTAAAACGGATTGCGAAGGCCGCGCGCGAAGAAGCGGTGAAGGCCGACAAATTAATTTTTCTGTCGGGTAAAAACAATCCCGGCTTCTTTGATGCGGAAAATGATCCGGAAGTCCGCTTGGCAAAAACTGGCCTCTCACAACATTTGCCGATCTTTGTAAACTTGGATCTGCTCTATCGTAAAACGGGCGACGTCGTTGAAATGCTGCCGTTGCCGGTGATGGTGGCGAGTCTAGTGCATGAGCTCGGTCACAACGTAGGTCTGGTCGATCATGCCTACCTAGATTACCTCGGTGCCCGCGTGCGCCAGATGGTGGAGCGCGAGTACCAACGGACCGCTCGCCAACTGACCGAAGCCACGCGCATCGAAATGGTGAGCATCAACCTCGGTGCCTACTCGCTGCCACGCTTGAGCCTCACGGTGGGTGATAAGCTGGTGAGCTTTGAAAAAGAACTCTACCAAGTTCTTCAGTGTCGCAACGGCAGCATCCCGAAAGCGGCGCGCCTGAGCAATCAGCACTGGGAACGCCCCGTGGCGTTTTCTGGCAACTGGGTGGCGCCGTTCCGAGCGTGGGTAGCGCTCACATGCGTGAACGCGCGCGGCCAAGCGGTGCTGGAAGACCGCGACCTGGTGTTCGATCTCACCATCGATTTGACCGATGAGCTCGAACCGCAGGTGCGCCCGATCCAGGTACAGCTGCGGGACTAGCGTCGTCAGAGGATTAAATTTTCAATTTTTCGGCGATGGGCCTTCCAAGGCCTCTCCGAGAGCCCGGCGCGCGCGAACATCTGAATTTTTTGCTGATCGCGGATGCCGAGCAAATCGTTGAGTTGCGACTGGAACTGTGCGACCTCCGGAAACTCCTGCAGCGCCTGGCTGAGAGGATGGAAGTAGATCCCTCTCTGTAGAGCTGCGGTTTGTAAGAGCAGGTAGTCTCTCCCCGACTGCACCCAATCCAACGGACTGTTTTCTTCGGTGACGAGCGCCACGAAGCTGCGGGTCGACCGCAAGGATTTCTCAAACCCTTGCATGACACTCGCGAGCGTGTTTTCCGAGAACCACTCGTCGTGTGACTTGAGATCGACGAAGGTTTCTAGGAGCCAGCGCTTCGCTCCGGTCGTTCCCAGACCCGGCAGACTAATACCGTCGCCATGCTTCGCGATCTCTTTCGGATTCGCCCTGAACCAGATCCGACTCTCTTCGGAGGTTCGCCTTGTGCGCATCTCCGCCTCCATCGCTCCTTTCGCGATCCCATAAAGCGCGGGCAGAGAGGTGTTGATGAGGCGGACCTGGTCTTTGAGACGTGGGTACAGGGCGAGAGTTTGTTCGAACTCCGCGCGCTCCCAAGGGCGAGTGTATGGGAGCCGCGACGTGCTTCGTTCGCGAATGAGATCCGCCAAGGCATGCGGTTTGTCTTGGAGTTTCTCGATCTCCACGACAGCGATGGGAAGACTAAGATCTTTTCCGGATGTCATCCCCTCTGGAAAGAGCGAAATCTTCGCGGTCAACCCGAGGGAAGTCACGCCGATGGCGAGAGCTTCGAGGAAAGCTCCGCAGCCGATGTGCACCTGCCGCGTGGTCGGATCGGTCATGGGGAGGATCCTCGTCTCGTCGATGAAAAAGAGAAACTTCGTCTTCGTGAGGACCTGGAACTTCCACGCCTGCGTGTTGTGCGGGTTCGGAGCGTGAAGCCCACAGGCGATCGCCTTCAGGGCGGGCGTCGCCTGCGCGGCCGGATCGGGCCGACGGCTTTTGCCATCCGTCCCACTGATGGCGAAGAGATCGATCGCCGAAACCGACAGAACGGTGACACCCGAGCCTAAGATAAAATCACGGCGGTTCATGCTAAAACGTCCAGCCGATCTTGATGTTGGGAGCGACGTCGAACTTGTGGGCTTCGTGCACGTCACCGTTGGGCAAGCGTTTCTTATTGTCTTTCAAACTGGTCGCGACGGTCGGCCAGTAGCGCAGGGCCGGCATGACGGTGAAGCCGGAATTCTTAAACGGCTTCCAGATGTAGTAGATGCCCACCCCCAAGGTCTGCGTGCGGTACTCGAAGGTTCCTTCGGTGGGATGCTTCACTTGAAACTTGTGGAGCTTAAACTCGAGCGCCGCGTGAAACGTGTCGGTGAAGCGATAGCCCACGCCGCCGCCGGTTGTGTAGGGCGTATGGATTTTAAGTTTCTGCTCTTTTTCCTCTTCCGTGAGGCCATCCTTGAAGTTCGAGATGTTAAGATCCCAGCCGTGGGAGTACTCGAAGACGAAGCGCTCAGTGAGGTAATTGACTTCGATGTTTTTTCCGTTGAAGAGCAGCGGCTGGGACATCCCGAAGAGCACCGCTGTCTGGTCGGCTTTGGCTTCGGCGGCGGACAAGAAGTACAGCGCGAGACCGGAGAAAACGAGTTTGAGAGTGGAAGATTTCATTTCATGCATTCCTTTGTTGAGCGAGTTTGTTGATAGACACAGCAAAAAAAACAGACCAAACCTGCCAGCCGGCCCCTTGAAGTGTGAGGAACCAACCCGGGAGGGTAACACCGATGAGTTCGACTAAGCCGATGAGAGAGAGAAGAGCGATGGCGATCGCCGCAGTAGAGATGCGCTTGAACGTCGGAAACTGGC
>JAIXOY010000002.1 GCA_027486525.1 Pseudomonadota bacterium | reverse complement strand
TTCATGCACAAAGGCTAGGCCACTGCTCAAGAGATGAAAAGCCCTGGCGGCGGGGGGCTTGAATTGCGCACTGAGTTTTGCTAATATTCGCGCTGAACTGTCCGCGTTAAGATCGTTAGTCATAAGACTTCTTCTTTAGCGGCCCCAATGCCTTATAGGAGGACTTATGGGTAAGAAATTGTATGTTGGTAACCTTCCATTCTCTGTAAACGACAAATCGTTGCAAGAGAAGTTCGCTCAAGTCGGCTCAGTCGACTCTGCGAAAGTAATCACAGACCGTGATACTGGCCGTAGCAAAGGTTTCGGTTTCGTTGAAATGTCATCTGACGACGAAGCTCAAGCTGCTATCTCAAAATTTGACGGCACTGACTTCGAAGGTCGCGCTATGACTGTTAACGAAGCTAAGCCAATGGCTCCACGTGAAGACCGTGGCTTCGGCGGCGGCGGCGGTGGTCGCGGCGGCGATCGCGGTGGATTCGGCGGAGGCGGCGGCGGCGGTCGCGGTCGTTACTAAGACCTCGCTTCGTTAAAAAGAAATGTAGAACAGAGGGTCATCGTAAGATGGCCCTTTTTTTTGCCCAAATTCCTCTCTATGATTCTTAAAAATCACCAGCAAAGGAAGTTCATGTTTTTCATCACTCTTTTTTCAATGGCACTCGCACAAGCTGCTACCACGGCAACTCCACAAGACTGTTTGAAAATCACCGACGAACTCGACCGCAAGTACTGTCTCGACAAAAGTCTACAAGTTACTAAAACAGCACTAGAAGCCGAAAAGAAGACCTGGGCCAAGGGCCTCACTGGTGATGCGAAAGAAGCGCGTACCGAAGCTCTCCAAACAGAAGTTGCTACGAAAAAAGAATTCATTAACTACCTACAGTCTGAAATCAGCTTGAGCGAAAAGCAGATTGAGACTCTCAGCGCTGTAACAGTCACTGCGCCGGCAGCTCCGAAGAAAAAGAAAAAAG
Organism: Pseudomonadota bacterium; assembly: GCA_027486525.1. GTDB lineage: Bacteria > Bdellovibrionota > Bacteriovoracia > Bacteriovoracales > Bacteriovoracaceae > UBA6144. The sequence goes on along the minus strand of JAIXOY010000002.1, from coordinate 8,676 downwards.
AAAAGAAGAAGGGCGGCTTCCGCATCAAGCTGTGAGCTTGATTCCCGAAATTCGCGAAGGTCAATCATTGGAGCTCTTGAAGGAGCTCCATATCCTCACCCGCGATGGGAAGCTCAACCAAGACACCCGTCGTAAACTGAAGCAAGTTTATCATCTCTATAATTTCATTGAGCCCCTTCTCACCGAAGGGGCCAATCTTATTGATATGGGTGCTGGGAAATCCTATTTGGGATTTATCCTCTACGACTTGTTCTTCAAAACGAAAACATCCGGACATGTTTATGGCATTGAAACCCGTGAAGAACTCGTTGAGAAATCTCGCTTATTAGCTGAGCGACTCCAATTTAAACGCATGAAGTTCCTTCCTTTGAGCGTGGAATCATCCATGACCTCTAAGGAAGTTCCAGAAACCATTGATGTCGTCACGGCCCTGCACGCTTGCGACATCGCCACAGACGATGCCATTCGTTTTGGCCTGGAAAGAAAAGCCAAGCACATGTTTCTCGTTCCTTGCTGCCAAGCCGAAGTGGCTTCAATTTTACGCAAACACAAAGGCCCCACTCTCGCCCACAATGTTCTTACAGAAGTTTGGCGCCACCCGATTCATACACGTGAATTTGGCAGCCACATCACCAACGTCCTTCGTTGTTTGCAACTTGAAGCCCACGGCTATCAAGTACGAGTGACTGAATTGGTGGGGTGGGAGCACTCGATGAAAAATGAATTGATCGTTGCGACGTACAAAGATCTACCCCGTCGCCACCCACAAGAGCGTTTAGATAAACTGCTGAGCGAACTTGGCCTCGAAGAAATGCAGACGCGTTTTAGTTAGTCTTCGCAGGCACGGCTTCTTTTTTTTCTTCAATTTTTTCTGGCGGAACACATTCAGTGCCTTTGAGTGCCTGGCAGCCTTTCTCACGAAGGGACCCCAAATCTTTGATCACTGCCTTTTCTACACGTTGAGCGTTGCGAACAAGCTTGTCACGTAGACCTTCTTCTTCTGCAAAAGCAATAGACGAGAGAAGGATGAAGGCGAATACTGACTTCATAAGAACTCCAAAAAATGTGATGTGAAAAATGGCGCAACCGTCAGGAGTTGAACCTGAAACCTTCTGATCCGTAGTCAGATGCTCTATCCAATTGAGCTACGGCTGCGCAGACGAACGATGTCAAAGAATGGCGGAGACGGTGAGAATCGAACTCACGGTACCCTTTTGAGGTACGCACCCTTAGCAAGGGTGTGGTTTAGGCCACTCACCCACGTCTCCGGTAATACCTACTTTACACTTCCAGGTCCACAATTAAGTGGCGGAGGACGAGGGATTCGAACCCCCGGACCGCTTTCACGGTCGACAGTTTTCAAAACTGTTGCCTTAAACCACTCGGCCAGTCCTCCAAAGCGAGCACCAAATATAAGAGAAGCTAAGCTCGTCCGCAACGCTTATTTGGCGGGAACCAGCTCCTTCAATCCACCCATATAAGGCCAAATAGCAGAGGGCAATGCCACGCTTCCGTCAGCTCGTTGACCATTTTCTAAAATGGCGAGGAGCGTCCGGCCGACAGCAAGACCAGAACCATTCAAAGTATGCGCAAACTCCATCTTGCCCTGCGCGTTACGCAAACGAATATTCGCCCGGCGTGCCTGGAAATCACCGCAATTCGAGATCGAAGAGATCTCGCGGTATTTATTCTGTGTCGGCAGCCAAACCTCAAGATCGGTCGATTTTTGAGACGCAAACCCTGTGTCACCTGAGCACAGCTGAACTGCACGATAAGGGAGCTCAAGCTTTTCTAGGATCGTACAGGCACTCTCAATCATGGCCTTATGAATCGCCTCAGATTGGGCCGGCGTCGTTATACAAACCATCTCAACTTTATTGAATTGGTGCATACGAATCAGGCCCTTCACGTCGCGACCATGCGAACCCGCTTCAGAACGGAAGCATGGGCTGTACGCGGTGTAGCGGCAAGGAAGCTCTTTCTCCTCCATGACCATGTCGCGCTTGATATTGGTCACAGTTACTTCTGAGGTTGGTATCAAGTACCAATCAGTTCCTTCGAGCTTAAAGAGCTGGTCTTTAAACTTTGGTAAATTTCCGGTGCCAACCAGACTGCGCTCATGCGCGATGAACGGAGGAAGAATTTCTTCAAAACCATTGGCGAGATGATGATCGAGCATGAAATTAATCAAGGCGCGCTCAAGGCGAGCCAGATTGTTTTTTAAGAAAACAAATCGAGCTCCCGTTACACGTGCGCCTGCTTCAAAATCCAACATGCCTAGCTTCTCGCCCACATCAGCGTGATCCGCAGGAGTAAAATCAAAAACTCGCGGAGTTCCCCAGCGACGGTATTCAACATTTTGTTCTTCGTCCTTGCCCTTCGGAACAGACGCATCCAAGAGGTTTGGAATCGTCAGGAGAAGACCGGTCTGCTCATCTTGAACCACTGCCAAGCGGGCCTCGTCATCCGTCATCGATTTCTTAATCGATGCGACCTCGTCCATCTTGCCCTGAGCGTCTTGTTTGTTTTTTTTAAGCTCACCGATTTCACGTGAGATCGCATTAACTGAAGCTTTCTTCGTTTCGACTGATTGAGTAAGCTGCTTTCGCTCGTTGTTTAGCGCAATCACTTGGTCCACAACAGAGGGATCAGAATTGCGAGACACGAGACAGTCTTTAACGGCCTGGGCTTCTTCAACAATGCGCTTGATGTCGATCATATATTCACTCCAAAACTCGAATATGCCCCTCTACCTCCGCCTTGTCTTGGGCGTCGGGGACGAGCTTAAGATAAACTTGGTAGCTTTCGATGGCCAGCGAGCCCTGACCCATCAGACGATAAACATCGCCCAACTTACGATGGATCGTGGGATCATCACCGCTTCCCTTAAGTTCGGCTATGGCGCGTTTATAAAGGTCGCGTGCCATGTCTGTCTGACCGCGGCGAGCGGCGATATCCGCCAGACCGCGCAGCGCCCCGTAAGAGCGCGAGTTAATGCGTAGTGATTTTTTATATTCGTTCTCGGCCGGAATGAACTCTTCCTTTCCAAACAAGACATCGCCCACCAGGTTTAGGCCTTCTTCGTATTCGCCATTGAGCTTCATGTCTTCCCGTACATCTAGTAATGCCTGATCCGGGTTGTTTACATAGACTTCAATTCGAGCCTTGTAATAACCCACGCGCGGATAAGACGGTAGCTTCGTGCGGACGCGTACAAACCAAAGGGCCGCTTCTTTGTAACGTTTGAGCTTCATCAACGTCTGACCCATCTCCATCATCACGGCAAGATCACCCGGCTCAAGTTTGAGATACTCCTCAGTGTACTTTACGGAGTCCTCAAACTTCTCATCGATGGCAGAGGCACGAATGAGGAAGCGGTAGATGCGTGGGTCTTTGACCGGCAACGCTTCAATGTCTTTTTTGGTATTCAAGAACTGCTTGTTCTTGCCTGCTCGATGATAATAAATCGCAATTTCCCCTAGTATCGATGGGTTGTCGGGGAATTGCTTCAGAAGACCAAAGAGGTACTCAGTTGCTTTCTCTGCTCCGTCTACTTCGTAAATAAGTTCCGCATAAGCAAGCTTGTACTCAATGTAGACGGGATTAAGCTCCATGGCTTTGAAGAGATTATTTTTGGCTTGGCCAAATCTCTTCGCTCGTCCAAAAAGTTTTGAAAGACGATACAGGTTTTGATCTTCCAGTGGATTTTGATTAATCGCCTTCTGCAACCAAAGAATCGATTGGTTTAAATCACCAAGCTTTTCGTACATCTGTGCATTCAGTGACGAATAGCGCCAATCATCTCTCATCTCCGAGTTGGCCATGATGGCAAAGAGTCGTTTCGCATCGGTGAGTTTGTAGTTTTTAATATAAGCCTCGAGCAGCGCAAAGTTGGCACTCTTGTCGGTACCATTCTGTCTTTGTAGTTGCTCAAGGGTGGCCAAGGCTTCACCCGTCATCCCCAGTTTCATTTGAATATCTGCAAGACCAAGGTCTGCTTTTATATAACCGGAATCAAGTCCGTGAGCTTCTAGCGACTTGAGGAGTGCGGTTTCAAAATCAAATTTCAGTAGCGCCGCTTGTGCTTCCTGTGTCAGCTTGCGCGCTTTTACTTGTTTGATTAGTTTTGAGGCTTCGTCGTTTGCACTAGAATCGATGCCCTGAATGTTTGTTAAGCGATCACGCAAAGAATCAGAGTCATTAAATTTCAATGACTCGGCGAACTTCTCAGTCGCTTCTTTGGTTTTGCCTTGATAGGCATAAATGAATCCCTGGAACTCAAGAAGCTTTCCATAATAGATTCGCGATTTTTCCGCTTCAAGTTCGTTGATCTTGTTTACTGTCTTGAGAAGACCCTTCATGTCTACGTCTTCCAATAGGAAATCACCTTCGGCAATGAGCAACGGAACTGACTTGGGTGCTTCACGCATGGCAACGGTGAGAACCTCGCGAGCTTTTTCAGGATAGTTTTTATAGCGATAGTAGTGAATTAGCGCCAAGTTCAACTCAACCCCGCGCTTAGCCGTTTTTAGAAGTGATGCCGCCACTTCATCCGCGCGTGCCTCGAGGTTCTTGTCTGATAGACCAATCAGGTACGCAGCAAATAATTCACGAGTGGGTTTATTGAGCTCAGATTTCACAAACCGATCAAGAACATCATGGCCAGCATCAGGTTTTCCTAGGGCGCGATAGAATAATCCCGCCCCCAGGGCAACGTCAGGGTCTACATCTTGCAAAACTCTGTTGGCTTGCAAAAGCTTGAAGAGGGTATTGCCGTCTCTTTGAATCTCCGATGAATGAGGAAGGAGCTCACCATAGACGCGTATCATGCGTGTGAGAACTTCCTTTCTGTCGGTGTCGTTTTCATAGACCAAGCGATAGGCCTTCGCGGCTTCAATCTTGGCCAGATAAGTTCCTACACCCATTTTTTCTCGCGCTACAACCTGTAGCTGATCAGCCTTGATTTTATCTTTCACGTCAAAAGGTACTGGGAAGTTAATTACGGGATCAACGGGCACAATCTTAGCTGCTTTTCTAGGAGGGGCTTTTTCCTCTGGAAAGAGAACGGCCAATAGGACCAGAACAAGGACAGCCACCAACACAAACTTCTTGCGGCTCGCTCGTGCAGACTCTTGTCTTTCCTCAGCAACTTTCTTAGCTTCTTCTGCTGCTTCCTCAGCGAGAATTCGTTTTTCTTCTGCTTCTCTTGCCGCAGCAATTGCCAGCTCCTGCTGCATAAGCTCAGACTCGTTGCGACGACTTTCATCATTCGTTTTCGCCTTAAGCTCTTTTATCGAAATCGCCTGAGTTGCATCACTGTTATAGTCCACACGCAGAAGCGCAGCTTCTTTAAGTTTATTCTTATCCTCTTCTTCTTTTTTCTTTCTTTGCTCTTCGGCGCGTTTTTTCTCGAGTTGGATTTGTTCACGCCACTCCTTTCCAGCGGGAGTCACGATGGTCCGGTCTTCACGTGCCTGCGTTGCAGGTGCCGTACGGGCTGGCATAATTCTTAGAGTCGTCTTCGCGTTTTCATCTTCGACTGTTTCTCTTTTGGCCGGACCGATGTCGAGTTTAATATCAGCTGTCGATTGTAGAGGCGGGGGAATTACTTCCTCTTCAAGCTGCGATTGACGATAATCGAATTCTCGAAAAGCACCTGGGTCAAGCGGTGTAGCGGCAGGAGTGGTGATATCTGTTCTGGTTGCTGGTGTTGATACTTCTTTGACCACCTCAGCAGATTCATCTTTTTGAATTGCTGCTTTTTTTGCCGTGAGGTCAATAACGAAGGTGCTTTCGCCGGCACTGAGATTGCTTGAGCTGTTTTGCCAAAACTCAAATGTATCTAAGCGGATCCAGTCGCCTGCGGGAAACAGCTGGCAATCTTCTGGGCCCATAACATGGCCCTTATCCTTCATTTCAAGGATTTGCTCTGAAAGGAACGGACCTACGACTCGTCCGGATTTGAGACGAACCCTATATTTCTCCATACCTATCTATTATAAACGGAATCGATGGTGCAGGGTGAAAAACCATTCCCGCCCAGTTTGCTCGGATGCTAGCCCTTAAAGGCATCGGCAATGATTTTATCAAAAACCATCACACCGTATTGGAGGTAAACAATTAAAAATAACCAAGAAAGGAGGCGATTCTTCTTCATGGCGCTCACGATTCCCAAGAGGCCTGCTCCATAAAGAATGATGAGTGTACTGGTTAGGATCTCGCCGGCCCACTCTGGACGGGCCTGGAGAAAGAGGTGCTCAAAGACAAAGAATTGAAAGATCACTAAAAGTCTTAGTAGTCCATATTTGTGATAGTTCGAACTTGGGTTGATGCTGTGATAGGCCATTAACAGCAAAAATTCCGCTGCAATCATCGCCAGCCAAAGACTCAACTGATCGTTGGTATAAATTAAAGGCATCATTGGCCATACGACAGCTAGCGGCCAACGCCTTTCCCATTGAGATAACTTTGCTACCAGCAAAACTGAGCTCAATGCAAAACTGATGTGATAAAAATAATTTCGCCAGCTATGCCCGAGATCAGGCATCACATAAATCGCTGCCAATGGTAAGAGCAACAATAGAAAATCACCAAAAGAACGGAAGAAGAGTAGGCTCCTGCGCCCCTCAAATACGGTTTGGGTTCGCGACAAGGTGGCGACGACGACTGCCAACAGTAGAACTGAGGCCGTCATGGTGTGCGCCGTCTTTTTTGAACCAAGAATGAAAGTACTGCAGCAAAGCTAAGCACGGTAATAAATATACAAATGAAAGTGATTCGGTGACGTTCAACAACTCCGAACATCGGACGATGGGCTGACGTTACGATCACACTTTGTAACCAAACCATGATCGCCACATACATGCAGAAGATGTTTCTGCGAGTGAACAAACACACCATGGCAAAAAGAGTTGGAACAAACAACAGGAGGCTAGCGTCGATCATAGAGATTCTTTCCCACCATCCACAGGACGACGATGGCCAGAAGCATAAATGCTTCGCCGTTGTTAATCATATCTGTCGTCGCACTTCCGACTGGAATCGTGACATTGCCTTTATGGAGCGCCAGTAACCAATGACCAAAGAAAAACGCGAGGACGAGCGCCCAAATGAGAAGATGGATACTTGCGCGCTTTTTCTGATGGGTTAAAACTTGGTCACGGCTGTGAGCGCTAAGTGCGGCATAAACACCAAGAGTACTGAGTGTCATGATCGTAAAAAAGACGGGATCCATCTCAATCGGTTGAGCGCTGAAGAGAAAAAACATATTGAAAGTGGTGTACGCCAAAAAGCAAATCAACGCCGCCAAACGGTGGTTTGAGAATAGCGCCCCAAGTGCGAGTAAGTTAAGAATTAAAGAAAGCCAGTACATTCAATACCACCAATGATTTTATGATCAGCGCTGTCATCAAGCAGAACTGGGCTATCCACCAAAAACGGCGACGAATCCAGGCTCTTCCCAAAAGAACACGGACAATTCCACGCACGGCAACCACGGCGATCATCACAACGGCAAAATCGAAAAGGGACGTGAAGCCTTTCGACGTGAGGAAGAAAATGGCACTTACCGCCCATCCACACGAAGCGACATCTTCAAAAGCAGCCAAAATTGAGGGACGTGATTCACCGGCAAACATCGTGTAGAAAATAATGAGAGAGACGATTCCCCATGGTGGCCCACCACCGAGCTGTACCTCTGCTGTTCCTAAAATGATCAGATGGATGAGCCAGAAGTGTTCACTATCAAGTTTCAGGGAGACGTTTTCCCAACGGGCCGGAATATAAAATTGCGCTGACTTGCGCAGCACCTCAAGAACCAGCAAGAGCACCCAAACAAGAACCCAGAAATTAAGACTGAGGTACTGAGGATAAAATACAGTCCAAGCCGCTACTCCATACTTCGTTGTCAGCGCCGAAAGCCGCGCGAGTCGAGAGAGGAATGATTCATGGGTTATTCCTGCGCGCCCCTGAATTTGTTCAGCGATCCAAATCGGCCAGCTTCGTACGGCAAGACCGCCATGTCGACTGGTCCACGGGGAGGTGCGGATTACATGAACCATCAGGGCAAGGCCTGAGATGATGACAAAAAACTGCAGTGAGTACTGGGTTATGCTACTCATCGCCGAGCTTCTTGAAGCGAACCAGGAGCGAGACGAGAATGATAAAGAGGATTACCAGCGATACGGGTTGCCCCCATTGTCCGGCGAGATTGCCACCAATGGGAACCAAAAGCAGGACGAAATAGATAACGAAAAGCAGTAGGAGTTGATCAAGGGCCTCTGCAGAAATCAGAGGCCCTTGTCGTTGTGAGGTGAGGTTAGAGTCTTTTTTAAGACGAACAAATGCGGCCGGTACAACAAGCAATAGTAGGGGGAGAATGAGAACGAGAGCTTCGTTTCCCAATCATACCCCTATTGTAAGAACAGCTTGGCGCCGCCCGAAAGCCCCATCAATCCTTCCCAGAAAATCCCCATCATAACAACTGGGATCGTCAGAGCAACAATCAGAACGCGAGTTGAATCGTTGAACCCCACAACAGCTTCTGTTGTCTCTGCTTTAGAGAAGACCATCTCTTTTATTAGATACATGTAATAGTAAAGACCAATGACCGAGTTGAGGGCTGCGATGAATGCTAATCCGTAATACTTCTTCTCGATAACAACGGAGAGGATATTG
>JAIXOY010000081.1 GCA_027486525.1 Pseudomonadota bacterium | reverse complement strand
GTTCAATGTGCACCACTCGGATCATCACCGGTTGCGGTGTTCCGCAGTTGAGTGCGGTGGCTTTGTGTGTGCTGGAAGCTCGTAAGCATGACGTCCCGGTCATCGCCGACGGCGGCATTAAAACCTCGGGCGACATCGTAAAAGCCTTTGCTGCTGGTGCTGAGACCGTGATGCTCGGTTCAATGCTCGCGGGTTGCCTCGAGACTCCAGGAGAGATTCACGGGGGTATGAAGAAGTACCGCGGGATGGCCTCTAAAGACGCTCAGGTTTCTTGGCGTGGCGAACTTCCTAAAGGCATGGCGGCAGAAGGCGAGAGCCGCATGATCCCGTGTAAAGGCAGCGTTGAGCACCTCATCATGGAACTGACCGGAGGAGTTCGGTCTGGCATGACCTACCTAAATGCGCAGAGCATCGCAGAAATCAACAAGAATGCCCGCTTCATGGAGATGACGTCGTCAGGTATGATGGAGTCTAAGCCTCACGGCATGACCACCTGATAAGGAGTGAGCGTTGCAAAGCGACGTCCTCGACATTGTTGCGTCCTATCCTAAACTCGCCGCCCGTTTAAAAGAACGTCCGCAAGAGCGCGCTCGCATGGAGAAACTCGTCGCCGAGATCAACGGTGACTATTCTCCGGCCATGGTGAAGACGCTCGCCACCATGATCGAAAATACATTCTTGAAACTCTACGACGGCATCCAGCTCGACATGGCGAAGGGTGTAGACCTCGTGGCGTTGCGGGAGACCCATCACATTGTCCTCGTGCCGAACCATCAATCGCACGCGGACTACGTGGCGCTCTCCTACATCATCTGGAAAAACTACGAACTTCCGCTCTATGTTGCTGGCGGAATTAATCTCAACATCTTTCCGATCGGCGCGCTTTTCCGCAAGGCCGGCGCGTTTTATATCCGCCGTTCATTCAATGCGGATGTGCTCTATAAGCTGACGTTTGAAGCCTACATTTTTTATCTCATCAAGAAGAACTTCTTGGTGGAATTCTTCATGGAAGGCGGCCGCACGCGCACCGGTAAATTGATGAAGCCGCGCTACGGTCTCTTCCAAATGCTTCTCGAAGCCCACGCACAGATTGCGGACTCGAAACCGTTCATGTTCATTCCGGTGGCGATCGCTCACGAATTTATTCCGGAGGCCAAGGCCCACGCCCGCGAGCTCTCCGGCGGGAAGAAAGTCGCGGAGAAGCCGACGCAACTCTTGAAGTTGTTCAAACTCTTCAATAAGCGTTTAGGTACCATTCACGTTCGCCTCGGCGAAGGGATCGAAGTCCCGGGTTACATCGGCGAGATCAAGCGCGCCACTCAAGAACTCGCGTTTGAGTGCTTCAAAGCCGTTGGCCGCGGTATGCCGGTGACACCTTCGTCGCTGCTCGCTCTGGTGATGCTCGATGAGCCCAGCGGAGCGCTTACTTGGAAGCAAATTGAGGAAAAGGCCCACGACATCGTGGAGTACTGCCAGACCCTAGGTATTCCTGTCACGCCATCGCTCCAGGAAGGCCGCCTCAGCGATTCTCTGCGTTCGGCTCTAGATATGTTCATCGGGAACAAGAAAATCGATCTCATCAAGCGTGAGAAGCTCAACCAGGTGTTCTACGCTGTGAAGAAAGACGCTCGCGTCGAGGTTCTGTTTCACAAGAACATGATCCTGCACCACTTCTTGGTGCCGGGATTCATCAATGCGGTTTGGTTTAGAATTTTCAGCGGCGAGATCAAGAACTCGCTCCAGCTCACGCGCTTTTTGCAGCAGCAACGGAACGAACTCAAGTACGACTTCTACCTTCCGAGCATTAAGGAAATGATCCTCCATGCCCGCGACGTGGTGGCCTTTGCCGTAGGTCGCCCGATCCATGCCCTCGATGAGGCGCTAGAATTCAGCCCGCACGAGCTCTACCTGCTCGCGACGAAGGTACGTCACTTTTCGACGGCTTTCAGCTACCTCTACGAAGCCTACTATCTTTCGGCGACGGGCCTTAAGTACCTGGCCAACGAAACCTTCAATCTGGAGCGGTTTCTGCAGGTCACCCATGAGCTTTTTAGCATGGAACTCGAGCATGGCCGGGTGGTGAAATACCCCGAGGCGTACTCCGTGCCGATCATCAAAGACACCCTCGATTATCTGCAAAACCAACAGGTTCTCGAGCGCGTCGACGGCGGTAAGTTCCGCGTTACTGACGTCCAGAAAGTGGAAGTTCTCATTGAGAAGTTCCTGCGTGACCTGAATGATCAGGTGGCGATCAATTTGAAGTTCAACCGGGCGCCCGTCGCCGGGGGAGACACCAGTTCCTAAATCTCAGGACTTGCCGGCCATCATCACGGCAAGGTAAGTTAGCTGCCACAGAAGACAATAAGCCCCGATATATGGAGGTGGGTTATAAGCGAGAAGTTCCAAGAGCCACGCGTTAACGAGAAAATTCGTGCGCACGAAATCCGTCTGATTGGTGACGATGGTAAGCAGTACGGAGTCGTTACATTGGCCCAGGCCCGTTTGATCGCCGAGAACGAGCAGTTGGATCTGATCGAGATCGCCGCCACCGCAAGTCCTCCTGTCGTGAAGTTGATGGACTACGGTAAGTACAAGTACCAGGCTCAGAAGAAAGCTTCTGAGGCGAAGAAAAAACAAGTCGTTATCGAAGTTAAAGAGATGAAGTTCCGCCCCGGGATCGACAAGCACGATCTCGATGTGAAAATGAATCAAATTATCAAGTTCTTGGAGCATGGCGACAAAGTGAAATTGCTTATGCAATTCCGCGGTCGTGAGATGGCACACAAAGAGATCGGTCTTGGGAAGTTTGATGAAATCATCAAGCTCATCCAGGAGAAAACCGGCGCTCTCGTGGAAGCCAATCCTAAGATGCTCGGTAACCGCTGCCACGCGATGGTGGCCCCAGGGAAAAAAGGCAAGTAAAGTCACCTGACTTTGCGCTTTCCCTCCCGTTTTTAGCATGTTAAATTGGCGCACTCTAAAGTTGAGTGTGTTTAGAAATTATCCCGTTTGAGGAGTCGAGTTTTATGCCTAAAATGAAAACCAAGCGTTCTGCTGCAAAACGCTACAGTGTAACTGCTACCGGTAAAATCAAGTACAAGAAGGCTTACCTTCGCCACTTGTTGAGCAACAAATCGAAGTCTGCGAAGAAAGACAAGAACGAGCCAGGTTATGTCAACGCGGCCGATTACCACAACGCCATCAGCTGTATCCCTTACCTCCGCTAGTTACTAGCGGCTTACCTTTAAGAGTAGCGACTAGGGTTAAGTGACGAAAGTCCCCCTACGAGTGAAGAAGGAGTTTTTATGTCACGTGTGAAAAGAGGCTTTAAAGCGCGCCAACGCCGCAACAAAGTTCTCAAATTGGCCAAAGGTTTCCACTTTGACCGTCGTACAAAATTTAAGCATGCATCTGAGACAGTACGTCGCGCTTTGCACTACGCTTACAAGGGCCGTCGCCTTCTTAAACGCGACATGCGCCGCTTGTGGGTTGTGCGTATCAACGCCGCTGTTCGCCCGCTCGGAATGTCGTACTCTCGCCTCATCAACGCCTTGAAAGTGAAAAACGTCACTATCAACCGCAAAATGCTCTCTGAGCTCGCGGTCCGTGATTACAATGCCTTCAAAGCAGTGGTCGATTCCGTTAAATAGTCGAAATCTATAAAAATAAGAGCCTCAATCCTTGTGAAAGCAATGGGTTGGGGCTTTTTTTTTGCTAGCACACCGCGACCTTGTCTGCTAACCTGTTAATATTAGTGCTTTTTTAAAGCAAGCTTTTGAAATTTCATGGAGGATTTTCAATGAGCATGACCAAGGCAGACATAGTCGAGCGTATCTACAAGGAAGCGGGTTTTTCGAAGAAGGAAGCCGCTGAATTAGTAGACCTAGTTTTCAAAGTCATCAAAGAGACTTTGGCCAAAGGCGAGAAAGTGAAGATTTCCGGTTTCGGGAATTTTTCCATTCGCGACAAGGCCACACGTGTCGGACGCAACCCGCAAACGGGTGAAGCGATGACGATTTCAGCACGTCGTGTGCTGACGTTTAAACCCTCACAGATCCTCAAAGAGGACATCACCGATCGCTATTCGCATCGTTTGGATGAGCAAGGTAATGAGAACCCGAATTTGCCGGCGAAAGAAGGCAAACCTCGTGCACTCAGCTCATTCTTGTTGGGCATTGAAGAGCCCGACTCGGACGACGATGACGATATGGAAGATGACGAGTAGAGGGCATTGGAATGGAAACCTCCATGTCCATTCCGGCTAAGTCGTCCTTTAAGTTCGGTGAGCTTGCATCGCTCACCGGCGTAAAGCCCTACGTCCTGCGTTTCTGGGAAACCGAGTTCGATGAAATCAAACCGCTTGCTGCCGAAGATGGCAGCAAGACGTACTCCCGCTCCGACGTCGAAACCATTCTAAGAATTAAATCACTGCTCTTCGATAACAAGCTTTCGCTGCAAGAAGCGAAAGTGGCCATGCGTGATCCGAGTTGGGCGCCGGCCGGTCAGGGAATCGTGCTGCCCAGTGATCACGAGGCAGCTTTGAACACACTCACGGAAGCACTCACATTCGTGCAATCACTTAAGCACAAATTCCGCTGGTAAAAATTTTCACCAAATTCTTCTGCTGCTCCGGCACGTGCTGGCCCCACACATTTTGATTGGTGACGAGTTTCTGCGCGCTCACTTTGAGAAACTGCGTGAGGAATGTTTTCGTCGCTGTTAACTGCTTCTGTTCTTCGATCGTGCGAAGAACTTGCTGCAAACGAGTGGTGGCTTCGACGGGAGCAAGCATGAATGGATTGACCGCACGTTCATGGGCAGAGAGTTCAGCTGTTGAGAGATCGTCGAGATCGTCCAGTAATTGAAACGCGAGTCCCACGCTGGCGCCGAGGCGAAGATATTTTTTTACGTCACCATAGCTGAACTTCGGATTCGCCAGCGCGAGTGCGCCGGTGGTGGCGACTTGCATGAGGCGGGCGGTTTTCAATTCATGCATCCGCATGAGACGGGCAGCCACTTGCGCGCCTTCGTGGCCAAGATCGATCCACTGACCGAGAATCAGTCCCTTCGGGCCGGTGGCCCAGTGGAAGAAGCGACGAATGAAACTCGCGGCCGGTGATCTGAGGTGTTCGAGTTCGGCGTAGGAGATCAGCATCAAGGAATCACCGGTGAGGAGCGCTTTCCACTCACCAAAAGCTACGTGTGTGGCAGGCTTTCCCCGACGAACCAGATCGTTATCCATGCACGGCATATCATCATGCACGAGAGAGTAGGCGTGGTGAATCTCGAGAGCGCAGCCAAGAGTCACCACATCGCGTGCGTCTTTGGCGCCAAGGTCTTGCGCCAGTGCCGCGAGAAAGAGCGGACGAAAGAGTTTCCCCGGCGGACGAACGGCATAGTCCAGGGCTTCAAGGATTCCCGGATGAAAAGCATGGCGAGTGAGTGTCTGTGTTAAGGCGTGGTCGAAGTCGAGCATAGGCCCTCTCTCAAGGAGTTGAGGGTTTGATGTTCCCGAGCGTGCCACCAAGCTTGATTTGGTAGAAGCCATCTTTCTGCGTGAACTGCGAGAGCATGAAGCTCACCAGCGGGAAGGCATTGATGAACTCAGGCGTGAACGCCGCTTCGCCCTTGATGTCGATCGGCGAGAACGACATGGCGCCGGGAGCGAGATTGACGGTGCCGGTGAACTTGCCGCGGATCGGCGCCTCGGCTTTGCCGATGATGAATTCTTTTATGAGCAGCTTGCGTGGGCCCTGGGATTCAACTTTCAGCGAGAGATTGCCCAGAGGAAGCCGCGGAAGCTTGAGGTCGTTCATGTTCTGCGCCGGAAGATTAAGATTTTGCGACTCCACGGCGAGCTGCAAGTCTTGGAGGTTTTGACCCTCAAGCGTGATCTTGGTGTTGAAGGACACTGTGCCATCCATCTTGGGAAGTTTAGGCATCAGCGTAGTGAGCATCTTGAGAGGGAGGGCCTCCTCTTGGATGTTGAACACTTGCGTCGATGGGCCCGCGGCGTAGTTGATCGCGAGCGGAGTGCCCTGCACATCGCCGATGACCTTGAAGGCCACACCCAGTGGAGAGAAGCTCGGGCCCCGGAAATTGAGAGAGAGCTGACTCATCTTAAGGGGAGTGCCGCTGCCGATGCAGCTGCCGGGAACCTGCACCTCGGTGAGGACAACCTTCGGAAGGAAAAACTCGAAGCGCAGATTCTCGAATCCCATGCGACAGCCAGGAATTTTGGCGAGCTGTGTTTTCACCAGCGTTTCAATCTTCTTTTCCAATGGGAAGTTCGCCAAGAACGCGACGGTGAAGCCGACGATGACGAGCAAAACCACCAGAATCTTCTGGATCCCAAAACTGTACTCAACCTGATCGAGGCTCTTAAGCTCTGCGGAGACGGCCATTATTCTTCCAGCTGTTCTTGTTGAACGGCACCAAAGTGGACGCCGTGGAAACTGCCATCGAGTAAGTTGCTGCTGTCGTTGCGAGTGATCTGAACCGAAGCGATGCGGAAGCGCTCACGTTGCAAGAGGGCCGTGAAGACGCTCACGAGTTGCTCGGTTGAAAGGCCACTGAAGCGGAAGTCGGCTTCGGACTTCGTGAGGTCCGGCGTCACGCTATCGGTGGTGAAGTTGTTGACCTGGATCTTGCTGACATCGATGCCACTCGCCGACAGGCTCGAAGAGAGGCGCGAGTTCAGATCGCTGTCACTCGTGAGCGCGTTCGGTGAGGCGATGGTGTTGGTGAGCCCACCGATCTCCCCGTTCTGCGAGATGATCTGTTGCATGCGTTCCACCAAGGCGATGCGCATGGCGAGGTCTTTCTCCACCGTCGAATTGCGCCACCACATGATGCTCACCAAAAGTAGCGGGATGAGAAACGTGGCGCTCAGCATGGCCCACTTGGCGATCTTCTGTTGGTCTTCTTCTAGTCCTGCGTAGGACTCGAGCAGCTTCGCGTAGCCCGGAGTTTTTCGAAACTCATCGAGGCGCGTGAAGAGCAGAGTATCGAGCCGCTTCAGGAGAGGAGTTTTTTCTTCCATTACTCGATCCCGGTGAGAGTGAGCTGTTTTTTATCCGCATCGATGCGAG
>JAIXOY010000320.1 GCA_027486525.1 Pseudomonadota bacterium | reverse complement strand
TCAAAGAGATGTATCCCCTCAGCAGCTGGGTCGGAACGTTTCTTTGTGGCTTCATGGTTCTCACCGTGGCGTGGCGCCTCGGGCGCACCGACCAGCCTTTTGAGTGGCACACGCTTTGGGCGTGCGTGGGGCTGTGTTTCTTCTCCTTGCTCCTGCGGGTGATGGATGAGTTTAAAGATTACGAGTTGGACGTTCGCCTTTTTCCTGACCGTCCGTTACCGTCAGGCCGGGTCCTCAAAAGTGATTTGAAAGTTCTCGGCTGGGTGTGTGTGGCCGTGGGGATTGGCGTCTCCGTCTGGCACGAAGATGTCATCGCGCTTGCGTTGGGTGTCTTGCTCTACTCCTATCTGATGTTGATTTGGTTTGGCCTGGAAAAAGCCATCCGTGCGTCGCTGCCGCTAGCTCTCGTGACCCACCATCCGATTGTCCTTTTCCATTTCATGTATCTACTAACAGTCACGCTGACGACGGCCACCGCCACTCAAGAAGCCTACTACCTGTTGCCGATTTGTTTCATGTTCACCAACTGGGAGATCTCGCGGAAGATCAAACAGCCTCGCGATGAAAATGACTATGTGACCTACTCCAAGATTTGGGGGCCACGTGTTGCCGTGTCGATCACACTTTTTTTCCAAGCCGTTGTCGCGGCCACGGCGCTGGTGTTGCTCGTGAAGATGGAAGCGAAGCCGGTCTGGGCCTGGGGCTACGGTCTCGTGCAGCTGGGTTTGATGTCGCCATCGATCTATTTTCTGGCATCGTTGAAAGCCAGCAAACCGCTTAAGCAGTGGGCAGAAGCCCAGATTTTATGGAACGTGATCTATCTGCTCATCGCGGGATGGTGGGGATGATCCGACCAGTTCTTCCTCCCTCATTGGAAGGTCCCGAGGTTGTCGGTGGCAAGGGTCATCAGCTCTTCGCCTTGGTGGCCGCGGGACAACGGGTCCCACCGTTTTTAGTTCTCCCCACAGCCGTGGGTGATGAGCTCACGCGCACGGGTGAGTTGCCGGCAAGCACGATGGTGGACGTCTTTCGAGAAGTGGATGCTTGGAGTCCGCGCTGGCTGGCCGTGCGCTCCTCCGTCACGGGTGAAGACGGCCAGGGTGCGAGCTTCGCGGGTCTGTTTGAAACGTTTCTCTACGTGACTCGTGAGCAGCTGGTCGAAAGAATCAAAGACGCTTACCAAGCGATCCGAAGTGATCGAGTGCGGGCCTACTGCCGCGAGAAGAACATCACCCACGAGTTGAAGATGGCGGTGGTGATTCAGAAGATGCTCGATCCGCGTGTCGCCGGGGTTGCCTTCAGTCGCTCACCGGTCGCACCGACCGCGGACGTGGTCATCGATGCCGCGTGGGGTGTCGGGGAAGGCGTCGTCTCGGGTCTCGTCGAGACGGATCATTGGCGGGTCTCGCGGTTGGAAGAAGTTCTCCTCGAGCGCATCGCGGAGAAGAAAACCGCCCTGGGAGCCAATCCTCAAGGGGGAACCCGAGGAGTGGATGTCCCAACGGAGAAGCAGGCGATCCCGTGTTTGACCGAGAGTGAAGTCAACGAACTGGTGAAAGAGACCCTGCGGTTAGAGAAAAAACGTGGGCATCCCATTGATGTGGAATGGGCGTATGAGGATGACAGACTTTATTTCCTGCAGGTTCGCCCCATCACCCAAGCGTTCCCGCCGCTTAAAAGTTACACCGACACGAATCTCACCGAGTCCTATCCGGGAGTGGTGTCGCCCTTCACCGCCAGTTTTGTAAAAATTGGCTATCGCAACGTGTTTGCCGAATCGGCGGTACTCCTGGGCGCCAGCGGTCATCGCCTGGAAGAGTTGATGGGCCATTATCAGAGTCTCGTCGCTGAAGTGGGGCACCATCTTTACTACGATCTGGAACACTACTACGCCGTTCTTAGTGCGCTGCCAGGTGGGAAGAAGAATATCGAGAACTGGCATCGGATGATCGGTGGGAAAAAAGAAGGCATGGAAGTGCCCGAGCTCTTAGCACCGCTCGGGATCTGGGAACAAGCGAAGGCGTTGCTCAAGCTCGTGCGCTTGATCCTGGCGCAAGACCGGGTGCTCGGACGATTCAGCGAAAGTTTGGAAGTTCATAAAAAAATTATTCGTGAAAAAGTTCTCGCGACGCAAAGTGCTCAAGAAACGTTTCAACTCATTCATAGCACCCTCGCGCGGCCCATGGGGTTTGGTTTGACGGCACTGAACGACGTCATTCTCATGCTTGGCGTGAAGGGGTTGGCGGCGCTCCTCGCCTCCCAAGGCAAGGGAGAAGAAGTCCTCGCTCCCATGCTCAAGACCGGTGAAGAAGTCGAATCTCTCAAGCCACTGCGAGCACTCAAAGTACTGATTGCGGATCTTCCGGAAGATTTCTGGCCCACGTGGGTCGAGGCCACAGAAAATGCAGAACTGTGGGGAGACATCTACGGACCGATCTGGGAACAGCTTCGTCAAAAGGGCTGGGGGCGCGAAGCCACACTGCTGGCCGGGTTCTTGGCGAGCTATGGCGACCGTTCTTTCGAGGAGCTCAAACTCGAGAGTCCCACGCTCCGACAGTCTCCCGGTGATTTCGTGCGTTTGATGCAATTCATGCGCAACTCAACTTCGGCGGAGAAGCAGAAACACAGCAAGCTGGATTTCTCTGTTGAAAGTTTCACCGGCTGGCGTCGCTGGGCCTGGAACATCTGCTGGAAAATGACCAAGCGATCGATCCATTGGCGTGAGCATACGCGTTTACTGCGGGGACAGTTCTTTAATCTCGTCCGCGAGATGGTCGTGCGCGGGGCCGAACAGCTGCGCGCCGATTTTCCTGCGTTTCATCCGTTTAAGCGTGATGATTTCTTTAATCCCAGCATGGATGACTATCTCGCTTTTGCTCAAGGAAAGATGAATGAGCAAGAACTTGTTCAATTGATGAAAGACAAAGCTGGCTGGCAAACGGCCAAAGGACCCTTCGCAGAGTTTCTCGTCGCAGGCTTTGGTGAGCTTCCTCTCTCAACAGTTCCCATTGTTGTGAACGTCGGTGATCTCGTGGGACAGACCGCCGCTCAAGGAAAAGTGAGCGGTCGACCACTCGTGCTTGAGAGTCCTACCGAGGCCATGGAGTACGGTGATCTCAGTGACTGCATTCTCGTCACCCGCCACACCGATCCGGCCTGGGTGTACATCATGAGCCAGTGCCGCGGACTCATTTCGGAAAAAGGCTCACTGCTCAGTCACACGGCGATCATTGGCCGCGAACTCTCTATTCCGACCTTGGTCGGAGTGAGAGGCGCCGTGAACGCCCTGCGCGGTGTGGAGCGGATAACCCTAGATGCGGACGCAGGAAAGGTAGAGATCAGTGGACATTAACGGACCAAACAAAGGCGGCCTCCTCGGCGACATCCGTGAGTACATGGGTGATCCCTGGGCATTCGTGAACGATTGTCATGAGAAGTATGGCCACCGCGTAAAGCTGCGCATGCTCCACCAGCGCGCCTATTTGATTTCCCACGCCGATGACATCATGGCGATCCTCCAGGAGAAGCCGGACTCGTTTGTGAAAGGGCGCACCTTCAAAAAATTGAAGCTTCTTCTCGGCGAAGGCCTCATCACCAGTGAGGGCGAGAAGTGGAAAAAACAAAACCGTCTCATGCGCCCCGTGTTTGGCCTGAAGCACATGTACAATCTGGTACCTTCGATCCAGGAAATCATTAACGAGCACTGCCAGTGGGACGACCAGTCCACGGTGAACATTCATGCTGAGATGAATGAGCTCACGCTTAAAATCATCGCGCGCACATTGTTTGCGCTGGATCTGTCTGAGGAAGCCCCGACGTTTCTCAAAGACGTTGAGTACATGATGCACTTTCTCATTAAGCGCGTTCGTACCATCGCTGCACCACCCATGTGGATGCCCTTGCCGTCCCACCGTGAATTCTTCGCCGCACGGGCGCGCTTTGATGGGTTAATTGAACGTCTGTTGCTGCAGCGACGCCAACCTGGGTTCGAGGATTCCAATGATCTCTTGCAGATCCTCATGGATGCTAAGGATGAAGACGGTCAGAGCATGAGCGATCAGCAGATCCGCGATGAGATCATCACGATTCTCATGGCCGGGCACGAGACCATCACCAACAGCATGGCCTGGACCATGATCGAACTCGCGAAGCACCCCGAATATCAGGAGCGCTTAGCTCTGGAGTCGCAAAACTTTTGGTTGGACGGAAAACTGCAAGAAGCACCTTTCAATAAGGTGAACCTTCATCTGGCCGTCATGGATGAAGGGATGCGTCTGTGGCCGCCAGTCTGGGCCTTCATGCGCCAGGCGGGTAAGAGCGTAAATGTGAATGGGCTCGAGCTTAAAAAAGGCGACATTGTCTTCTTGATGCCGTTTTTTGCTCAACGTTCGAAAGATTTTTGGCAAGACCCCTTGGCGTTTCGTCCGGAGAGATTCCTCGCGGGTGAGAGAGAGAACGTCAAAGCAGGCGCCTACTTTCCTTTTGGCCTTGGCCCTCGCATGTGCATCGGAAAGATCTTCGCGCAAGTCGAAGCCAAGCTCATCCTGTCGCATCTCTGTAGTCAGTATCAATGGGCCCTGCCGAATCCGGAAGAGCAAACCGTGGAAGCGGGGATCACCCTGCGCGCGACCAATAACATTCATCTCAAAGCGACCAAACGATGAGAATTGAAACGCGCACCGTTTGGGACGAAGCCTTTTTTCAAGACTGGGTGAATCAGCACGCGCGACTTTATGCGGGCGAGAAGCGCGTACTGGCGGAATCATTAGATGATTACCGCGGGCTTCTAAAAAATCCAGAAAGCTTTCCCCAAGACAAGTGGATCGCACTTTCGCTTTATTCAGAAAAAGAACTGCGCGCTCGGGTCCTCGTGGTGGTTTCAACCTATCGCCCCGACGTCGCAAAGGTCGGCTTCATCGAAAGTGATGATGCTCCTCTCGATTTTCGATTTCTCTGGGATGAAGTCGAGCTTGCCGCCAAAGCGTTAGGCGCGAGCAGACTCAAGGGCCCGATTAACATGCACTTCTTCGTGAGTTATCGCTGGAAGACGTGGAGTAAGGCCAAGCCGTTTTATGGTGAGCCCATGCAGAAGCCGTATTATCCCGAGCTCTTTCGCGCCGTCGGCATGAATCAGTCTAAAACCTGGGACACGTTTCGGATTCGTTTCTGGCGCAGCAAACGACAGTACGGAGAAATCCGTGAGGCCAAGAAACCCGAACACCGCTTGCATATCCGCGGTGTGGACATGTCACGCTTCGATGAAGAGATGGCCACCATCCATAAACTCTTCACCGAAACTTTTCATGAGATGCCGGAGTTCGAGCCGATCCCATTGGAGACTTTCAAAGATCTCTACGCGGGCTTTCGGCACATCATCAGTCCACTCTTTGCTTTCATCATTGAACACGACGGGAAGCCCGTGGCGTTCTGCGTGAATTTCATGGACCCTCATGCCATCATTTTGCAGTACCACCGGTTGCAAAGAAAGCTCCCGAGCAAGCTCGCCCAGCTGTGGCTGCTCATTCGCATTAAAATGAATTTCAGCCGTCTCTTGATCATGTATGTGGGTCGCAAGTCCGCGCCCGATGGCAAAGAGTTTAAAGGCATCCAGAGCTTGGTGGCGAAGAAGATGTTCTGGCCGGTGGCCCTGTCCCAACCGCAGCTTCTCATTTGTTATACCGCAGAAGACAGTCCCGCCCTCAAGAGCTACACCGAAGACCAAAAAGAAATGATTTCGAAGTACGCGGTGTTCGCGAAGGATTTAGATTAATTCCGAGCGGCGTTTAAAATACACGCCGAGATCATGAAAGCTCACTTCTATAAACTCATAGCCTAAATCTCTACCCACCATCTGAGATTGGTTGAACTGATCGATGAGGTCAAGCAACGTCGTGAGGTGGTGGGTTTGTAGTGTCATGTGGAGGAGCCAGTCGCGGCGTTGATCCGTGGTGCGCAGATCGGCGCACGCGAGCAAGAGCCTTTCCCGCAAATCGCGCGCGTGCTGAGAGAGCTGGGCTTCATCCCAGTCTGACGGCAGCGGTGGTGATGGTCGTGCACCAGGTGGTGCGAGGGACTTTTCCATACTGTTTTTGTAAGCAAAACAGAGGCCAGGGAAAGGTTAGTGGATTCAGTGGCTTAGGGTGAAAAACTGTCAATTTCTTGGTCGTTTAGGTCAGGTAAGTGTCTAAGAATTCATCTTTTTCCTGCGGACACCGAGAAGCCCTAGGAGGAGTTTTCTCATGTCCGCCACAAGCGCAAAACCAGTTTTCTTCCAATGGCAAAAGAGCCACGGTTACCCCGTGTTCTTGCGCATGGAACGAGAGTTGCTGGAAGGACGTTTGCAAAAACTCATCACCGATCTGGGTTTCCAGGAAATCCCCGACGGTGATCACAAAAAAATTCCGGCCAATCGTCCGGGCACAAAAATTCTCACCCTCAGCCGCGCTTCAACGCGAGTGGCGCAACAAGTGATGCTGCCCGATTCGATGGATCGTTTTGGCCACGAAGTTTTATCCTACCAGGGCCATGCGCAGATCTATCTCTATCGCCGGCTTGGCATGATGGTGTTCTCACCGACGAGCGCGATGTGGGAACTGGGCCTCGTGAGCCAGCTCGAAACGACCGAAGATCTGATGGGCCTTCGGGTCATGCTCAATCGTTTCTTAGGCTGGGCACTCGCACCGATGGGTGTGATTGGTTTCTGGGGCGTGGCCACGACGGAAGGTCTCGTCGCGATGAAGCAGTCGCAGTCGTTTGGCGAGGTCGTCATGGTCGACGTCGAAAAACGTACGATGTTTTCTTCCTCAGGCCCCACGCCTCTACAGGCGGGCTTTACCATTCTTCGCGCAGACAAAGTGGGACCGACCGGTCGCCGTCTAACGCCAGAAGAACTCGTGAGCTTCTTAAGCACGTCTAACGTCTACCTCACTCACGGAAGCCTGCCTTTCACACTCAAGAAGGCCGCTCTGACTCTCGGCTCTGCTGTGCGTGGTGAGTGGAGCGGTCATGCGTCGCCAGCTGATGGGTTGTCGAACGCCTAAGCTCCCGCTACCATGACCCCATGACAAATTCTTGGATCGATCCTGTGTTCTTTGCCGTAGGCCCCATACAAGTGCGTTGGTACGGGCTGATGTACGTGGCGGGTTTTGCTGTCGGCAGCTGGCTGCTCACGCGCCTCGCGAAGACGGGCTTCTGGCCTTTGCCCAAAGAAGCCGTCGACAAGTACGTCACAGCGTTGATCGTCGGGATGTTCATCGGCGCACGCACCGCCTACGTCTTCATCTACAACTGGGACTACTACTCAGGTCACATCAATGAGATCTTTCACGTCTGGCGCGGCGGGCTTTCGTTCCACGGTGCCGTCTTCGGGATGTGCCTGGCGACCGCCTGGTTTGCGCGTAAGCACAAAGTGCACTGGTTTCAGATCGCGGACTGCATGGCGGTCGCAGGTCTCCAGGGGATCTTCTTTGGTCGCATGGGGAACTTCATCAACGCCGAACTCTATGGCCGCGTGACGACCTCTCCCGTGGGCATCATCTTCCCAGGTGCGGGTCCGTATCCGCGCCATGCCTCCCAGCTCTACGAAGGCATCATGGAAGGAATCGTGCTCGCTCTCATCATTTATGTGATTCATCGTCGCCAACGTTACTACGGGGTCGTCAGCGCGGCTTTCTTACTGGGCTACGGAGTCTTCCGTTTCATCGTCGAGTTTTTCCGCGAACCCGATTCACAACTCGGTTACTACTTCGGTGGCCTTACGATGGGTCAGATTTTGTGTTTGCTGATGTTGCCGTTGGCGGGAGTGCTGTACGTGTGGTCGCAGAAGGCGAAAATCCCTAATCCACTGGTGGCTAAGAATCCTTCAAGAGCTTGAGGGCGTTGGCAGAGACGTTGTTGGCCTGCACCATCACGGAGCTCGCCGCTTGCACGCGGAGTTCGCCGCGGATTTTTTCTGACGTCTCGTGCGCGAAGTCGGCGTCCATGCGCTGAGACATGGCGGCGCTCTCGTTGAGTCTGCTGGTGTCGAGATTGTTCACCGTCGACTGCATGCGGTTTTGGATTGCGCCGAGGGCCGCGCGCGTTTTAGCAAGTCTTTCAATTCCTGTATCAATGTAGCCTAGATTCAAGCGAGCTTCCTCTGCGGTCGGGATCGAAGAGTCGACGATCTGGAGACTGAATTCTGTCACGATCATTTTTGCGCGATCGAGTTCCATCTTCGATGTTTCGTCGTTGTGCAGCCCGATTTGGTAGGTCCGATCTTTCGTGCTGCGGAAGAGATTGTCACCGAGGAAATTCGCACTCTGAGTCGTTCGCTCGATTTCCGAACGGAGTGCCATGTACTCGTAGTTGATGTTCGCGCGGTCTTCGTCGACGAGATGCTCGCTCGCTGCTTGCACAGAAAGTTCCTTCAAGCGCACGAGCATGTTGCCCACTTCGTTCAACGTGCCCTCTGCCATCTGGAATTCCGAGATGGCGTCGCTCGCGTTTCTCATCGCTTGGTAGTTTGATCTGATGTTTGATTTTTGTTTC
The DNA here is from genome assembly GCA_027486525.1 of Pseudomonadota bacterium. Lineage (GTDB taxonomy): Bacteria > Bdellovibrionota > Bacteriovoracia > Bacteriovoracales > Bacteriovoracaceae > UBA6144. The sequence continues at coordinate 1,934 of JAIXOY010000320.1, read as the reverse complement.
GTACCAATGGCGAGTGATGCAGCATCATCGCTCGCATTACGCACACGAGTACCCTGAGCAAGTTTGCCCGAAGCACTCTCGACGGTTCTGCTATGCTCGCTCATTGATCGTTGAGCTTGCAACGCAGAGATGTTCGTATTAATACGCATCAGCTGGTCATGATTTTTTCTTCCGTGATGAAGTTTTGCTTTCGCGCAATCCATGCGTGAAAACGATGGTAACTTATCGGAAAGACAGGCGTTGAAGTTGAGAAAGTTACTGACTAAAACATTTTCTGAGAGAGCGATTTTCGCCTCTATTGTGAACGTCTTAACAGGTGTTTGGCGTGATGCAGCAGGGTACCCGTGTGAAGCTGTCGGGTATAAAAAACTAAAGTAAAATTCCTCAAGTTTTCACTCGAGTGCCTAAAAAATGAGTCAGAAAAAGCTCTGCTCAAACGCAAGCGGAAATATCTTCCTGACACACAGTAAAACCCCTCTCAAAACATGACTTAAGTCATTCATTTTGCAGGCATTAATTTAATGGGAAAAATCAAATACTTTAAGCTCCTCTCAGTTCAGACCGGAGGTAAAGTTAAGGGGGTGAGTAAGTATAAAGGTTCCCTTAACGATGCTTAAATTCCATTCACTGAACTTCATCCTCCTGCTCCTCGTGAGCTTCGGTTGCAATAACCCGAAGGGTGGATCTGTCATTGCTGGAAACCACACGCCGTTGCTCCAGCCTCCAGCTGCTTTTTCTTTCACGCAAATTCGCGCCGTCGACGGAAGTGTGAAAGTTGTTTGGCAAACGTCGACTCGCGCAGCAAGTTACGAATTCACCATGAGCACCGACCCCAACGCGATCACGACGGTTGTGCCGACGTGCTCCAACGACATCGAATCCTGCGAACTCACGGGCCTCGATCCTAACTTAACTTACTACTACAGCGTGAAGGCCACCAACTCTGCCGGCACAAAAGTCATCACCTCCGTTGGCCGCTCACGTGCGGTGGGAAGTTTTGATCTCAGCTCAGCGACCGCCGGTGACGGATCGATTGCGTTCAACTGGGGCGCTTCAAGCAACGCCACCTCCTACAACATCATCTACGGCACAGTGCCGGGATCTTATCCGAGCACTGTGACGGGCGTTACGGCACCGTACACACTTACCGGACTTTCTAACGGCACAATGTACTACGCTCGTGTCGTCGCGGTGAACGGCGATAACGGTTATGCGTTGAGCACGTCGGAAGCGTCAGAGAGGCCTTTTGGTCCCCTCGCGGCTCCGCAGAATCTCGTGGCCACTGCGACTCCTGGCGTGATCACACTCGACTGGAGCGATCTCGGCGGAGCAACAAGCTACGAGATTTGGGATTCGACTGGTTCGACTTTAATCGGCACAAGTGCCACAAGTTCGTTCACTCATAATCACGCATCTAACGGCACAACTTACACCTACAAAGTGCGCGGGTTGAATGGTTTTAATGGTGCGTTTTCTTCTGTCGTCACGGCCCGCTCCATCGCAGCTTTCGCGATTACGTCGGCTGTCACCGGACCACTGCCAGGCCAAGCGACGGTGACGTGGCCCGGAGCAGTCACCGGCGCCGCCACGTTTAACATTCGCTATGGATCGAATCCCGCCGCACTCTCGTCGCAGGTCACGAACGTCACTTCGCCCTACGTGTTCTCGGGACTCACTGGCGGACTGCCGTACTACTTCACCGTCGTCGCAACCAACGCTGTTGGTCTCGGAACTTCGCAAAATTCTTCCAACCAACTTTCGGCCACACCGGTCGCAGCGATCAGTGCACCCACCGGTTTGACCGCGTCGGCTGCGCCAAGTGGGACGACCCTCAACTGGACCGCCGTCTCCGGCGCATCGCTGTACAACATCTACCGCGGGACCTCGAGCGGCTCCTACGTTTTCCTAAATAGCTCGGCGACGAACTCGTACCT
>JAIXOY010000017.1 GCA_027486525.1 Pseudomonadota bacterium | reverse complement strand
TCCATGAGGGCCACGGGAATGAAGATCGCGATGATCGCCACGGTGGCGGCGAGAGCGGCGAACGTGATTTCATTGGCCCCGTCAAACGATGCCTTGCGACGACTTTTGCCTTCTTCGTGGTGGCGATAGATGTTTTCCAGCACCATGATGGCGTCATCGACCACGATACCAATCGCCAACGAGAGACCGAGAAGCGAAAAGGTATTAAGCGTAAAACCGAGCCAGTTCAAAATGATGAAGGCACCGAGGATCGAGGTCGGAATCGCCAACACGACGTTTACCGTCGCGGCGAATGAGCCGAGGAAGAGCCAGCACACGATCGCCGTGAGGATGGCCGAGAGAACCATGGTGAAGATCAACTCGTGAATAGAGTCATCGATGAATTTGGTGCTATCAAAGTTAACCCCGAGCTCCATGCCCGCGGGCAAGCTCTTCTGGAGTTCCGTGATTTTTTTCTTCACGCCTTCGGCCACCGCCACGGTGTTCGAACCGCGCTGTTTCCGAATCCCGAGACCCACGGCATTTTTGCCATTGGTGCGAGAAATTCGACGGACGTCGGCCAAACCGTCTTCGACTTCCGCGACCTCGCCGAGGAAGATCGGACTGAAGTTAGCCGCACCTCCGCGGCGGATCATCGGAAGCTTCTTAAACTCCTCGACCGTCGAGGCTTCACCGAGGGTTCGCACGTTGCGTTCGCGGCTGGCGTCTTCCAAGAACCCCGACGGGGCCTCTTGGTGCTCCGTCTGAATGGCGCCGATGACGTCAGTGACGGTCATCTGGAATTGGTTAAGTTTCTTTGAGTCGACCCACACGCGCAGGTTCGGGTCGACGTAGCCACCGAGGAACACGTCGGCGACACCGGGCACTGTTTGAAACTTGTCTTTCAGTTGGTCGCGCACGAACGCCATGAGCGTCTTGCGGTCCATCTGCTCAGAACTCACCCCGAGCCAAAGGATGGGGCGGTCGTCCGGGTTAACTTTCGTGATGATCGGCGGATCGATGTCTTCCGGAAGATTGCGCTGGGCCTGGTTCAGCTTGGCCTCAATCTCCGAGACGGCGACGTTGATGTCTTTTTCGAGGCCAAACTCCACGGAGATGTTCGCAGACCCCAGCCGCGCAGTCGACGTCACCGACTTCACCCCTTCGACGGCAACCACCGCCGATTCGATCGGGTCGACGACATCCAGCTCCATCACTTCCGGAGCGGCTCCTTCGTAGGTCACCTGGATATTGACCACGGGAAAATCCACATCTGGCAGCTGGCTCACGCCCATCTGGCGGAAGGCCAGGAATCCGAAGATCATCAGCCCTAGCATCAGCATCCACGCAAAGACCGGACGGCGAATCGAAATATCTGAGAGACTCATGGGCTCACTCCTGTCGCAAGTTGCAACTGCAACGCCAGCATTTCACGTTCCAGCACCGCTCTTTCAAAGCCGCGCTTGTTATCGATGTATTCATTGAGCGAGACCAGCACGTCGAGGCTCGTCACGAGCCCATACCGATAGTCTTTTCTATTTTCTTGATAGGTCGCTTCCGCTTTACTCTGTGCCACTTTGAGATCACTCACGACTTTGTCTAGGGTCTGGACGTTCTGCCAAAGGATGCGCACGTCCCGGTCAACCTCACGCTTGAGACGTTCGTACGCGAGCACGTCTTCACGTCTTCTTTCCGCCGCCTCACGGGTCTGCGCCATTACTGTGCCACCTTGGAAGAGTGGTAAACTGACGACAACGCCAAGATCCCAGTCGGAGTCTTGTAAAATACCGGTGCGCTCAAAATAGTAGTTCGCATTGAAGTCCACCGTGGGATGGTGGCCGGCCTTGGCGATGCTGATTTCTTTTTCCGTGAGCTGGATGTTCTGCGCGCTGGCCCGGACGTCAGGTCGCTGCTGCGCCTGCTGGAGGTATTCTCCCAGGGCGCCGGCTTTTGCGACGGCCTCGGGCAATTGACCATAGATAGGACTGTAATCGGCACCTGCTATAAAATTCACTCGCTCCTGAGCGGCCAGCAACGCATTCTCGGCCCGGGAGACATCGGCGTCGACCGACGCCAGTTGAGCTTCGGCTTGCATCAACTCACCTTTGCGGGAGCGACCCACGCGCACGCGTTCGCGCAATTCTTTAGCACGATCTTCGCTAAACACCCGGAGCTTCTTAATATTCTCTAAGTCACTCCTGGCCATCCACAAGTTGTAGTAGCCCTCCGTTGTCGTCTGCCACAGTCCCAGGCCCTCTTGCTCGCGCAACCGCTGCTGAAGCTCGAGGTCAACCTTGGTGAATGAGTAGGCCGAATAGGCGCCGGCACGATAGATGGGTTGGTTCAGGTTCACCAAAGCAGAGTACTGGTTGATCCGCCTAAAAGCAGAGTCCGCGCCCGGCAGGGGATCGATCTCGGTGTAGTTGTAGCGTGCCGTCACTGACGGAAGAAGAGTCCCACCGGCGCGCGACTTGCGCTCTTCGGCTTGCTTCTCACGAGAATCGGCGATCTTGATCGACTCCGACTGTTTCAGGGCCATGGTATGCAACTGGCGCAACCCATCCGGGGTCGCCGCACTGGCCTGGGAGAGAAAAAACAAAACACTGAAAAATGTCATACACCGTTCTCGTGGGTTGGAGAAAAAACTTTTTGCAACAACGCCAAAGCCTCGGAGACCTGCTTCTGTTCGCGCTGACTGAGTTCATTGAGATAAGACTGCATACGCTTTTCGACTTCCAGGCGGATGCGCTTCACGATCGCCTGGCCGGAGCGCGTGAGCTTCAGGACGACCTGGCGTCGGTCTTGAGACGAGGGATCGCGGGACAAAAGCTTGGCCTGCACCAGGACATCCACCATTTTTGACATCGCCGCCGGAGTCACTCCCAGATGCCGAGCGAGATAGCCCGAGGAGCCGTGACCGACACCGACGAAAAATAAAACGCGGAACTGATTGATCGTCAGGCCCTCCGGCAAACCGGAATGCAGTTCTTTGCGCCACTCGCGCATGACCGAAGGAATTGTGTCCAAGAGATGGGAAGCCAACATAGTTGCCTAGGATAATAGTTAACCTTGTTAACTAATAACAGGTTAAGTTTGGGTGTGTTCAAGTTTTGATGAGTTTTTTTTAATTTCCTTGGCGCGGCGCAGCCTGTGTGCCATTCTTTCTCATGGCCTTCGCACTCATCACATTATTTATTGGCATGGCTTCGGTGCAGTTCGGCGCCTCGATCGCGAAGGGACTTTTCCCGTTGCTGGGCGCGACCGGTGCGACCAGCTGGCGCCTTTTCCTCGCCGCTCTTATTTTGCTGGTGGTCTGGCGGCCATGGCGCCAAAGAATCACAAGAGAAGAATTGAAGCTCGTGCTCCCCTACGGCGCGGCGCTGGGTTTAATGAACGTCACTTTCTATGTCGCCCTCTCGCGCATTCCTTTGGGCATTGCCGTCGCTCTCGAATTCACCGGGCCCCTCGCCGTGGCGATATTCACCTCTCGTCGCCCGCGGGATTTTCTGTGGGCGCTCTTGGCGGCTATCGGATTGGTGATGCTGTTCCCCACACCGCAATCTGAACTGGATCCTTTCGGAATGGTCATGGCCTTGGTCGCCGGTGCTTGCTGGGCCGGCTATATCATTTATGGCCAAAAAGCGGGTGCGGCTTTGCACGGAGGTCGGGCAGCAAGTCTTGGCATGGTCGTCGCCATGCTGGTCGCTCTCCCCATCGGACTTATCGATCGTGGGACACAGCTGTGGCAACCCTCACTCATGGTGATGGCTTTGCTCGTCGCTATTTTTTCTAGTGCCATCCCCTACTCACTGGAAATGATCGCGCTCAAACGTCTGCGCGCGAACACATTTAGCATTCTCATGAGCCTTGAACCCGCCATCGCAACCCTCATGGGCTGGCTGTTTCTAAAAGAGGTTCTCAGCCCTGTTGAGTTGCTCGCCGTCGGCTGCATTATTGCGGCCTCTTTGGGGTCAGCGCTAACCTCCCAAAAATCCAGGCCGGCATAGGCTTTGCTCTATCTTAGTGACGAGGGCTTTAAACCTGTGGAAAAACTTGTTCCTATGACCAAGTCATCGCTCATATTCTCGACACTTCTCATTCTGTGGTCACTTTCGGTGGCGCAGGCACGTGCGACCTTCACCATCACGGAGGGTGTGTACCAGTCTCAGACAGTGAAAAGAGATGTGCCTTACTGGGCGATGATTCCGACCAGCAACGGCCGTCATCCCTCGCCGGTGGTTTATTTTCTCCATGGCCGCGGTGGATCTCCCCGCCAGTTCCTCGAAGTCGATGGCGCAAAGATGCTCGAAGCCCACGTGAAAAATGGGGGACGCCCCTTCGCTGTCATCGCGCTCAGTGGTCGCGTAGATGATCGCGATACTTACTGGGTCAACGAAGTGCGTGGTCTTCCGTGGGCCGACATGCTTCTGAAAGAAATGATCCCTGCCCTGGAAGTAAAATACTTCGTCGGCGTTCATCCTGAAAATCGCATGATCGCTGGTATCTCCATGGGCTCCAACGGCGCGTTTCAACTTGGACTTAATTCTCAGGGTATGTTCCGCTGCGCCGCTGGTCACAGCATCGTGGTTCGTGACTACGCCTCGGCTTCACAGCAATTTCCTCTGGCGTTTGGAACGCGCGCTGAATTTGCTTTACGTGATCCTCTCTCACTCATGAAGGCCTATGTGGATCGTCGCCAAATTCCATTGCAAAAAGTTTGGATCGACATCGGAAAACAGGACGACCCGCTGTTCTTGCGACAGGCGAGACTTTTCAAGCGCGAGTTAGAAAGAGTTGGTTACAGCGCGAACCGGGGCGACAAGCTGGATGTGGACATCACCCAGGGCCGACATGATGATTTTTACTGGAAACAACGCATGGCAGAATATATTCGTTGGTATGATCGTTGTTTTGTGTCCTCACGGCGCTAACACCACTTTGAAGTTTCCTTTGCAAGCTGCTCTTTTTTAAGAATAATCCCCGAGCGTATTACTCTTAATCAAGGTGAGTTTGCATGAGGCCCTATGTGAGCTTTTTCGCCCTTCTTTTGTCGTTCAATGTTTTCGCCGCGAACCGCGTCGTTTCCATTCAAGATCACCAATTAGTCGTTGATGGTGTGAAACAACCGATGTTGTTTGGCGCTGAACTTCAGTACTTCCGTTTGCGCGGCGGCTACGGCCCGAACATCCCTCGCGAGAAAGTTCTCGACCACTGGGGCAAGGCTTTGGATCGCATGGTGGAAGCGAAGATGAACGCCATCAGCTTCTACATCCCGTGGGACTTCCACGAGTACGCTGAAGGCAAATTCGATTTCTCCGGAACCGTCGACCAAGATAACGACGGCAACGCCGACTACCCGTCTCGCGATCTCCACACATTCTTCAAGATGATCGACGAACGTGGCATCAAGCGCATCATGGTTCGTCCAGGCCCGTACATCAACGCCGAATGGGGCTTCCTCGGTTTCGGCGCGATCCCGCAGTGGTTCCACGAAAAATACCCCGACAGTCACATGCAGACGTCCTGGGGCTGGAAAACAAAACTCTACGACTACCACAATCCGGACTTGCTCCGTCACACCAAGATCTGGTTCGAGACGTTGCATCGTCTTGTGCTCGCCGACAAAATGGGCGCTGGTAAGCCGATCATGTTCATGCAGATCGACAACGAAACGAATTTCCAGTGGCAGAGCATCTACAATCACGACTACGGCGCACGCGCCATCGGTCGCTACCACGACTTCTTGAAGTCCCGCTACGCAGATATCGGAGCCTTGAACCGCGCGCACGGCAGAACATGGGCGAACTGGGCGGCGGTGAAAGCTCCCACCGTTTTCAACAAAAACCGCGCCGAAGACCAAGACTGGTATCGCTTCCAGGACTACAGCATCTTTGACTACCTCAGAAAAATCCGCGGCATCTGGGAAACCCTCGGCGTGAGAGAACCCGAAGTGCTTTTCACTCTCGCTGAAAGCTACAACGCTCCCAACAACGGCATGCTACCCAACTATCGCTACCGTAACATGCCCGGCGAGACCGGCATGATGACGGTGAACCTCTATCCGAAGACGTTCGAAACACCGGACAAGACTCTCCACAACCAACCCTTCAAGTCTGACTTGGATGTTCTCGCGGCCGATGAAGCCAGCGACATGTATTTGAAGAGCAAACAAGAATGGGTCTTCGGCCCGGAGATTCAAGGCGGCTGGTGGAAAGGCATCGATGTGAGTGATGAATCACGTCAGCAAACCTACCTCACGACGTCGGGCCACGGCATGAAGGCCCTCTTCATCTACTACTTCAACGAAGGCTACAACTGGGGCGTTGAATGGGCGCGCGGCCAAGTGCTGCCGATCTACGAAGAGCTTCGCAAAGAAAGGGGCTTTGCCCGCGTCGATGCGCACCTCCTGTCAAATGCGTTCTGGGGCGAACTGCAAGCACGCGTCGACCAGAAGCTTTTGATCGGCTTCAACGTCCGCGATCTGGTGCAGTTCGGATCCTTCGGCCAAGAACACAAACTTTACTTCGACGCTCCCCTTGGTGCTGATGCCGAAAAGAAAGAGCATTTTGATGTCGTCAAAAAAATGGGCGAGAAACTCTTCGGCCCACACGCGGACTTCCTCGCGCGCTCAACGAATGCGTTCGACCAAGTCGCCCTGGTCAAAGATTCGGAGATGCACAATCCCTCTTTTGAGCCGCTGCTGGATAACATTCTCACATCGGCCGATTGGGCGGCGGGTCTCGTGGGTCTTCTTCAGAACGAAGGCCTCCACCCCCGCGTCCTTCACGGTGACATCAATCAGGCGACGGATTTTGATACTTCCAAAGTTCTCTTCCACATCGATAGCGATGTGAACGCCCCAGGAACCATCACAACCTTGCGTCGTGCGCTCTCACGGGGCCAGACGGTGGTGAATTTCCTCGGTGACAATGCCGCCCGCCAGTTGACGGAAAGCTCGCGCCTGTCGGCGTCCTACAAAGGCGACAACAAACGCCAGACGTTGACCTACTTCCTCGATGCGCAGGGACGCCTTGCTCCTAAAGGCACCGCAGGTGCGAAGGCCGTGGGCCTGGTGGTCGCTTCTCCCATGTTCACTTACGATCTCGGGACCCGTGCCCATGGATGCCAAGGCATCTTATATCAGAATGACAAGATCGTCGGTTACCGCTGCGGCAACTTGATCCAAATCGGTTCACTGTTCTTTGATGGCTACAACATGAGCCACTACCACGACATCGACACGCAAAATCACCGTGCCTTCTTGCGTGCGCTCCTCGCAGAACAGAACGTCACACCTATGATCGGCGTCGATGCTGCCGCCAAAAAAGTGGCGGCCTTTGCTCGCCGAGACACCACCATGACGTGGATCACGGTGAAGACATCACAAAGAAATGCGCAAGAAATCAAACTGAAGATTCAAGCCACTCTTTTGCCGGGAACTGCGGCGAAGTATGAAGTGCGCGATCTCTTGAATGAGACGTCACAGATTCTCACCGCCAAGGGACTGAGCGACACCGGCTTCACCTCGTACCTCAAATCGGAAGACAGCACGGTCTTTACGATTAAGAAAGCCGCTCGATGAAGTACGCGCTCCTTCTCCTCTTGTGCTTCCATGCCTATGCCGGTGAGCTGCGCTTCACTCCGCCGGGCATGACACAAGTGAAGGGACCGCACCAGGCGCTCTGGCCAGAAGGTGCCGGCAATGGACTGCTGCTGATTTCTATCAACGGCACCGGCGCTGAACCTCATGGTCTCGTGCCCTTTGGTGAAACCGTTGTCAAAATGGGTTATCACAAACTCGGCCTTGATTACCCCAATGGTGTTATCCCAACAGTCTGCAAGTATTCGACGAACCCGCAGTGCTACGACAACTATCAGCGCGAGCTCGTGTTCGGTGATCAGGTGAGCTATGAGGTGAACATCAATCGAGCCGAGGCAGTTTTGCCGCGCCTCTTGGTGGCGCTGAAGTTCCTGGTGCAAAAAGATCCTTTACGTTGGGGCCGCTTCTGGAAAAACAATCAACCGGCCTGGGACAAGATTGTCCTCTACGGTCACTCGCAAGGGGCGGGCCATGCCGCGTATCTAGCGAAGCTTGCGGCCGTTCGTGGTGTGTTTCTGACGGGAGGACCTTTTGGCTACATGCCCGAGTTTGGCTTTGCCACATGGGCCAGCTCACCTGGGGCCACGGACCCCAGCCGCTACCGCGCCCTTCTTCATAAGACGGATTACTTTGGCAGCGACGAACATCTCTCGATGATGAAATTGATTATCGGCGAGGCCCGCGCAACAGAACAAGTGATCATGAGTCAGCGCCCGGAGCGCGATGGCCACAACGCCATCATCATCGATCCGCGCTACGCAGGTGTGTGGGAATCTTTCTTGGCGTCTTTCAGCAACATCAGATAGAGACTTTCGACCTTGCTGCGGGCCCAGGGAGTCTTCCGCAAGAATTTCAAACTTGATTTGATGCTCGGCTCGAACTGAAAGCAGCGAATCTCCACTAAAAAACCCAATTCATCCCAGCCGTAGTGAGCGACCAGTTCGTTGAGAATGAATTCGAGAGTTTTGCCGTGGAGCGGATCGTTGCTCATCTGATGATACGAGTCACATAACCCGAGGTAAGCTCACGCCCTCGCAAGAAACTCATCTCTTCATCATCCAACATTTCGCGAGATTCGATCAGTGAAACCGCGCGGCCATCCACTGCGCCGATGGCATCCATCCAACGCTCTTTCGCGCGCTGAAGAACGGCTTTCCGAGAAACACCACGCGGCACACGGCTCGCGATCGCGGGGGCATGGAATCCGAACTGCGCCGAAGAGCGCGCCAACCGCTCGTGGCCGCCAGTGAACATGATGGTGCAGGCGGACTCGCACGACGACTTCACGACGGTGTTCACGGTGCCATCCAAGCGCTGCACACCTTTAACGAAGTCCAGCGCCGCGTGGATCTCGCCACCGCCGGATGAGAGCTCGACGTTGACCACAGGGTCCGCTTTGAGTTTGTCGGCGATCTTCGTCAGAAGACTGTTGATCGAGCGCGGCGTGATCTCCCCGCTAAAGCGAACGGTGGTCTCCGCGTAGGAGAAGAGGCTCACAGAGCAAAGAATCAGCCAGGCAATTTTTTTCATAAGGCTTTTTACCATCGCCCCAAAAAACCTGCGCAGTGGTTGTAATTATTACCATGCCCGCCTCCGCTGCTCGGGTTTTGCCGCGCACTTTGACGTGCGCTAAGAAAGCCCGGAAAATAGAGAGATGAAGATCTTTTTCTTGCTCACGCTTCTGATGGTCTCGAGCTGCGGCAGCGACTCGAACGGTAACGGAGTCACGAAGCTCACCCCGGGCGGTTCGGCCGAAGAAGTGGCCTGGACCAACGAATTCATGGGACTCATCAATGCTCACCGATCTTCGCAGGGTCTTGATGTTCTTACAGAAAACGATGACATGAGTGACATCGCCCGCGGCCACAGCAACAAGATGGCAGACGGCGATGTGGGTTTTGGCCATAGCGGCTTCTCTGGCCGCTGCTCGGCCGCCCGTAGTGCTCTCGGTGGCGGAAACTGGTGTGGCGAGAACGTCGCCCGTGGCCAGGTCTCCCCCCAAGCTGTGTTTAACTCTTGGCTTAACTCTCCCGATCACCGAGACAACTTGGAAAATCCCCGTGCCACCCATATGGGACTGGGCTTTGTTCGCAGTTCTAGCGGTGGACTTTACTGGACCCAACTGTTTCTCGAGCGTTAGACCTCTTGGCAGTCCGCCATGCGGTGTGCTAACTAAGCCTCATGAAAACACCATCTTCTGTGAAAGCTCCCAAGTCTATGAAGCCTACCAAGGCCATCCCACCCCGCGGTTATATCGATAACAGCAAGAACACCGTGTACCTCAGTAACCTGAGCTACCGCCGCGACCGCGCTGAGATCAAGCGCATGATGTCGGAGTTCGGCGAAGTGAAATACGTCAAACTCGTGATGGATCCGGAAACGCAAATGTCGAAAGGCATGGCTTTTGTGGAGATGAGCAACCCGGCCGAAGCGCAAGCTGCCATCAAAGCTCTTAAAGGCCAGATCGTTGATGGCCGCACCATGAAAGCGGCTCCGGCCATTCCCATGGGCGGGCCCGTGACTGTTCGTATGGATGCCACAGAAAAAATGCCGGAAGAGAAGAAACCACGCACGCGCGAGCGTCGAGTAGGTAACTTGAGCTCTTTGCAGGACTACCTCGCAAAGAAGTCAAAAAAAGCCGAGAAGACCGAGCGCTTCCCGGGAAAATTCTAAAGCACAAATAAAAAAGCCTCCTTTCGGAGGCTTTTTTAATTAGATAATGTCGTCAGTGAGGAATTCCATATTCCGTATCTCACACTTGTCTTCACCGTCCTCGGTCGTACTTTCTTCACAGAAAGTGATGGCACTCAAATCTAGTGCCTTGAGTTCTGCGGAGCTGAGTGCGGCTTCACACTTAGTGGTGGCATTGGTCTGCGAGTCGGGAGCGGTGGTGACCGCGCCATTTTGCGTGAGCGTCATGTCGAACTGGCGAATCGATGACGTCATCGAGCAATGAAACGCGTTGAAATCAACACGGATATTGAAACTAACCTTCGACGACACCGCAGCATTATCGCTGATTTCAAAATCAAAGTCCTGGGTTGAGTTCAGATTGAAGATGCTACCGTTTAAGCTTGCTCCAGGCAGTTTCAACGCTTCAATAAGGCCATCAGCCGATAAGTCTTCTACCTCAACGCTCTTGCTTACAGTGTCCTCGATCAAGTCTCTTTCTTCTACGTACTTGTAAATCTTAGTGCCATCAATCTTGAGAATCACAGAGTATTTTTCTGAATTCTCTGGTCCTGTCTCCACAGAATAGTTGCCATCGACGTCACCACGAAAAGTAGACTCCGTTCCTGCCTTCGATTCGATGGAAACGAGACCGCGTTCAACACTCAAGACTGCCTCTTGAATTTGCTGAGAACTCATTTTGCTCGACGAGCCACCTGAGCCTCCGCACGAAGCGAGCGTAGCGAGAAGGGCAACAGACATGAGCTTTTTCATGGATATCCTTTTTAAGTGTTGTGCGGATGGAACATAGCCCATCTCAGGGTTCGTTTGGGACGACCCTGGCAAAATATCGGTTACAGCTTAAACCAGAGAAAAAAGGCTAACTTTTACAGGGTAAAAGAGCAAGGCTTCGACAACTAAGCATTCCCTTGGCCTTAGTCTTGATTTCCATGGGATAGCCCTTACATGATTTCACTATTTCTCCTGACGCTTCTGACAACTGCCTCTGCCCAACCCGTTACCGTCACGGTGATTGAGCAGGGCAAGTACATGGCCCAGGCGGCCGGGTGCTTGAACTGCCACACCGCCGATCGCACTGCGCCTCTCGCAGGAGGAGTCAAGATTTCCACGCCATTCGGAACTTTTTATGGCCCGAACATCTCTTCGGATCCGAAATTTGGGATCGGCAACTGGAGCGATAAAGATTTCATCAAGGCCGTGAAGCGCGGAATTTCTCCCAAGAACCAATACTACTATCCGGCCTTTCCGTTCAGTGCCTACACCAAACTCACTGACAGCGACGTGCTCGCCATTCGTGCGTACTTAAACACGCTCGCTCCCCAGGCGGTGGCCTCGAAACCCCATGAGGTAAGCTTCCCTCTCAACCAGCGCAAGCTGATGTACTTCTGGCGCAAGCTGAACTTCAAACAAAAATTTCTCACGGCCGGCGAAAAACGCACCTTCAAGTACCAAGGTGAGTTTCGCCCGAAAGCGGTACGTAACGAGAGCTGGAACCGCGGCGCCTACCTCGCGGAAGCGGCCTTTCACTGCACCGAGTGCCACACTCCTCGCAACAAGCTCGGCGGACTCAAGACCAGTCAATGGATGGCGGGGGCCATCTACGGTGAAAAAGAGATCGCTGGCAACATCACCCCTCACCCCGACACAGGCCTTGGCCTTTGGACCACCGAAGACTGGGATCTCTTTCTCTCGACCGGTGAAACGCCGGACGGTGGTGAAGTCAGTGGCGAGATGTACCGCGTGATTCGCAACGGAACAGCGAAGCTCACAGACGAAGATCGTGCCGACCTCATCGAATACCTTCAAAATCTCAAATCAGTTAACCGTAAAATGGAGAAACAAAAATGAAATCGATCCTACTCGCCGCTCTGCTTGCCTTCGTCAGCTTTGCCCCACAGGCCCAGGCTTTTGACGACGTCCGTGAACTTAAAGTTGTCATGGAAGAGATGGGAAATATCTTTAAGGCCCTGGGCAAATCCGTCGCCCAAGGTAAGGTCGGCGCGCCAGAGTTGGCGAGCGCCCGCCAACTGGTGAAACTGGTTGAAGAGTCGGCCACACTCTTGCCAGATCTTTCGACCTTCCCGAACCGTGACGCCGCCGCCAAGCGCTATCTTGATCTGACCGCGCAGCTGTTGGTCGTGATGAAAGACGCAGAAGCCGCCATCTCACGCGCGGATGCCGCCGCAGCTTTGGCAGCGCTCGAAGCCGCCAAAGAGCTTCGCAAACTCGGCCACGACGAGTTTAAGCTTTAGTTTCCAGGGTATGGAGGGTGTTCGCCCTCCTTACCCTTTTACAGGGTGAGTGGTTTCAACCGACCTTTGACCTTAGACTGAAGGGATGCTGACTCTCCTGCTGGTTTTCTTAGCGATTTCACAAGCACAGGCGACTCCTCTGTTTGAGGTGAAGTCTCCGACTGAAATTTTTCCCTTCCAAGGGCCAGAAACCTCGCCCATGCACGCCATCCCCCTATCACTGGTGGTTGAGAGCGGATCGGCCTGGGACGACACAACGGTCATCCAGAAGCACCTGGAAAAAACGTCGAAGATTCTGGCCAAGTGTGACGTAAGGATTTATCCCGTGGAGCTCACTCGCGTAAGGGTAACGCCTGCGGCGGAAGCGTTGATGAGAGTGAACAACCCGTATGCCGGGGCCCCGGAACTCGGATTTCTCAATGATTCGGCCCTGCCGACACAAAGGCCCTTAGGTGTCTTGTTTGGCCATCGGCCGTATTACCAAGATGCCGGCGCGTTCCCACAAACCTCGGTCAGAGGCCTGAGTCGTCTCGGCATTGACCATGGGCCCTTAGAAGACATCTTTTTCGTCACCGAAAAGTATGAGCGCGACCCGGTCTCGAGAAGCTACACCGCGACCTTCAGCACGTTCGCCCACGAACTCGTGCACGTCATCGGCGATATCACGGGGCATAACATGATCGTGGGAAATCTCATGACGTCTTCCGATGCCCCCAGAGCTCACAGCGGTGATCTCAACGAAGAGCAGTGCCAGGCGATCCGTCGCTACCGACCCAACATCTAGCCTGCGCCGTTGCTCTTTCTTTCGCCAAGCAAGAACTGAGTCAGTGCTCCCGCAGTGATGGCCCAGAATGCCGACCCCACGCCCAACAGACTCACCCCCGAAGCCGCCACGGCAAAAGTGATGAACGCCGCCTCTTTGTGGCGCGCATCCTCGAGCGCACTCTGCAGGCAATTGGCGGTGGTGCTCAAGAGTGCCAGGCCCGCGATCGCAATGACCATCTCCGACGGAAAAGCGGCAAAGAGTGAGGTCACCGACCCCGCCATCAATCCTACAATTATGTACAACACACCGGAGACAACACCGGCGACATACCGCTTGTCACGATCCTGATGAGACTCGGACCCCATGGCGATGGCGGCGGTGATGGCCGCAAGATTTATCGCAAAGCCGCCGAAACACGCCGTCAGAAGATTCATCACACCCGTCCAGCTCATGAGAGTTGAAACCGGCGCATGAAAACCATTGGCGCGCATGACGGCGAATCCTGGAAGATTCTGCGAGGCCATGGTGACGACAAACAAAGGAACCCCCACGCTCAGGAGCACAGACCAACTCCACACAGGTGACACGAAACTCCAGGTCGTCGGAGCGAGTTCAATCTGTGCGGACTGCAGCTCACCGATGGCGGCCGCGGTGATGATTCCTGCGAGCAACACGAAGAGCATCGTCAGTCGCGGTTTCCACTTTTTCCCCGCCAGATAGGCCAGCAGCATGGTTCCCACCAGCAGAGGTTGAGCTTTAATAGAGCGAAATGTCTCAAGGCAAAACTTCAAGAGAATCCCACCCAGCAACGCCGAGGCGAGTCCCATGGGAATGCGATTCATGATCTTTTCAAAGAGACCGGTGATGCCGGAAACAAAAATCAGGAAGGCCGAGAAAAGAAACGCTCCTGTGACTTCCGCGAGACTCACTCCCGCGAGTCCGCCCGCCAAGAGTGCCGCGCCGGGAGTAGACCACGCGAGCAGGACGGGCATGCGGTAGCGCAACGAAAGCACCAATCCTACGAGCCCCATTCCGAGACACAGCGATCCCAGCCAAGAACTGGCGCCCTGGGCATCTAGCCCAAAAGAGCGCGCCGCCTGAAACACGAGGACACCCGAGCTGGTGATTCCCACCAGCAAGACGATGAACCCTGCGACCACGGCCGAAAGCGAGAAATCTTTTTTTAGTTGAGTCATCATGAGTTCCACTTTCTTCGATATGAACCATCCGTATCATACCGCGACGCCTGCAGTTGGGTGTTAAAAATTCGATTGCGTGGGTCTTGGCCGACGCCCGCAAGATAGGCCCAGTTCCCCCAGTTACTGCTTGGATCGTAATCAATCAACTGTTCTTCGAAATAGCTCGCGCCCCACTGCCACGGGACCTGCAATGTCTTCGCCAGATAACTCGCCACATTCTGGCGTCCCCGGTTCGACATCCAGCCGGTGAGATTGAGCTCGTGCATGTTGGCATCGACGAAGTCGTCGCCCGTCTTCGCTGCACACCAGGCCGCAAAGCGCTCCTCTTGCTGCGACGGCGAAAGTTCGCTCGACGTTTTTTCCGTGAAGAGTTTCGCTCCCTTCTTGAGAGCGATGAGACGGAAGTAATCACGCCAAAGCAGTTCGAAGGTGAGCCAGTAGGTCGACTCGTTGGCGCCGCGCTCTGCTTCGTAGAGTTTTATCTGGCGCTGGATTTCTCGGGGAGACAACGCCCCGATGGACAGCCACGGAGAAAGCTTGCTGGAGTCCTGCCAGTCGAGCATGCCATCACGTGTTTCTTTGTAGGTCCTTAAACGATCGAGCTGCCAAAAGTATTCCTGGATACGCGCCAGCCCCGCCGCTTCGCCGGGTTGGATCTGCGGATGAAAATCGTCCGCGGCTTCAGCGTGGAATTCCTTCACCCCGTCGAGCTCGAAGGGCCACGGCGGGGGAAGCTTCTTCGGAGCCCCCAGCGGGGGTCGCACGCTCACCTGCGGTTCTACCATTTTTCTGTAACTGGTGAACACATCCGGCAAGTTTTGAATCTTAAACGGGAGGTCGCTGTTCGCCAGTAAGCTGTTCTGTTGAATGCCATGGAGTGTGGCCGTCGTGCCAAGGCGAAGGGTCGCTTCATCCTGCTGCTCTTCGGTGGTGGCCGCTGTGGTGAAATACACGTCTTGGACTTGGTTCTGCTGAACAAATTGCGACAGATCGCTTTGAAGGAGAACGAGCCGCCCGCCTCGCTGGGCCACAGCAGCGCCGAACATTTTCAATGTGTGCAGGATGAAAGCGCGGCGCCTAAGGCCCGCGCGTAAGAATGAGCGCGAGGGTACCCAGACGAGCACGCCCTCGTGGGAGTGCTCTATAAATTTTGAAAGAGTGAGATTGTCGTGGAGCCGAAGATCGTCTCGCACCCAGTAGATTGCACGCATGCCCCATCTTACGGTGATCTCGGTCGTTTAAGAATTCGAAAAATACTCGATTCCTAGACAAGCACTAACGCGGCGAAGGCCCGACCCAGAGAGTGGCCGCGTTGGTGAGCCACTTGAGGCCCTCCCAGGCATTGTTCTTGATCCGGAAGAGGCCGATGCTCACGTGGTGGAGCCCTGGAGTCGCGTCGGCGGGGATCTTGACGAGCACGGATTGCTTACGCTGCCCCTTCTTTAAGGAATAGATCATCTTGTCACCGTAGCCGACCTGTTTCTTTCCAGTGTGATCATACAAAATCGTCTGCACGACCAGCTGGTCCTCGTCCTGCGGAAGATTGAAGTCCACCTGAACTTTAAGGTTCTCGCCAGGCGCCCACTGGGACTTCGCCAACGTGCCCGCGAGCCGCAGCGGCACGGGCGGCTGGGCGAAATCCTTGAGCGCATAGACGTGCATCCAGTCGATTTCGAAGTCCGCGGGAAACGGCGTGCTCGCGTCCGGTGGCACGGGCCACGAGCCGCCCACGGCGAGATTCGCCAACACGTACATCGGCTCGGCCGGGACATTTTCGGTGTGCCGGTAGCACTCGACCCCGTTCAGGTACCAGATCATGAGGCCCTTGTTCCAGTAGAGCGAGTACGTGTTGAAGTCGTCGGTGAGGTCGTCCTCGTCGCAGCGGTTGCCCTTGGCGGTTTTCGTGCCGTTGCCCAGGTCCCAGTGGAACGTGAAGTAGGCGCGGTTCGGGTTTTCACCCAGGTGCTCGACGATATCAATCTCCGGCGGCCAGCGCAGGTCCTCCGGCAACAGCCAGAGCGCGGGCCAGAAGCCCTTGCCCTTGACCATCTTGGCACTGAATTCGAAGTAGCCGTACTGCTGGGCAAACTTCCCGTAGGTCGTCGCCGCCCCCGAGGTGAACTTCGCGTGTGGCAG
>JAIXOY010000032.1 GCA_027486525.1 Pseudomonadota bacterium | reverse complement strand
TCGGCGGCAACGTGACTTTCAACCCAGGCCCAGTCTCAGCTCTTACTTCAACGATCATTGGCACATCTCCGACCCTCGCGAACGGTACGGATGCTGCAGGTATCACGATTACCTTGGTCGATGCATTCAATAACCCGATAACCGGAACCACTCCCACTTTCTCATCAACCGGGACTCTGAATACTCTCTCTGCTTGTGGCATTTCAGATGCAAGCGGTGTCTCAACCTGTACGTTGAAGTCAACGAAAGCCGAAGGTAAAACCATCGCGCTCGTCACTCCGGTGGCCGTGGCGGGAGCGACGCTAGATTTCAATCCCAACGGGATTAACCTCCAAGTTCCGATTGAGATGATTAATCGGGGTCTCATCGCTTCAACGACCGCAACGACGTTCGCGCGCTCACGCACCAGTCTCAACACGGACGACTACGTCGCCCAGTCGAACACCTACTACTTCGAGATCATCGCGAACAACCTCAACACCACCACCGCCTACACGGCTCGTTTAGTAGATAGCGCTGGCGTGGAAATTCCGGATTCCATCATCACGGTCCCGGCCAATACGTCGGCGGCGAACATGACTCGCTTCCGTGTTCAGTTCACACCGAACGATGGTCCTGGTAACTACCGCATCAAGCTGTCGGCCACTGCGGCGACGAACCAGCTCTACGTGCACTCGGCGCAGATCATCGTCGAACAGGTGGCCGCGACTGATACTAAAATTTATATCCCACTCACGAATAGTGACAACACGAGTGAGTCGACCAGTGACACCACAGCGAACGTCGTTTCGACTACCGCGACGACGGCCACGACGAGCGCGAGCAACATGACGTGGTGGCAGCGGACTGATTCTGCGTATGATGCGATTGCAACTGGAAATGCCTGGACGCTTGAAACGGTGGCCTCCACCAGCAACACGTTGGGGACCGCGACCATCTCACTGTTTAACAACACCACAGCCCAGCAAGTGGCGCAGACGACTGTTTCCGGCACGACTGCCGTGACACTCGCCTCTACGAGCTTCGCAGGCAATGCCACCAATTTTGTGACCGGGAATCGCTATGACGTGCGCTACCGCTCAAATAGCACCTCGTACACCACGAGGTTGTTCAAGGCGGGTCTATGGATCAAACTCAAGTACCTCAAGAAGGCAGAGATCCTGCAGCGCCTGACTATGCGCCGGAGCACCACCACCGCGACCACCACCTATCTTGATAATCGCTACCTGTGGGACACCGGGGCGTGGAGCAATCCGACGGTGTATTTCCAAACGGTGGGCAACGTCACCACCAGCGCCATCGCGCTCTATACAGTTTCGAACACCGATGCCGGCAGTGCCAGCGTGACCTTGGTGAGCGGCGGGTCCATTACACCGGATGCCACTCAGAGCATCAAGCGCACAGCTGCACTGACCCTCGTCGACAACGACCGCTACGTCGTGCGCCATACGCGAACGGGGGGCACCGCCGTGATGGTCGGCGCCTTCCTGGTTATTCAGGTGACCGAATAGCTCGGGCTTTTCGGCAAGTTTTAGTCGGCTTTTAAATTCCAAAAATTGGGTAGAATAAGGGCAACAACAAAGGGGCCCCTTATGAAATACCTTTTCCTCACTCTCGCCGTCTCCATGCCATTCGCCGCTCAGGCGGTGGACTACAGTCGCTGTAACTTTCCTTTCGAAGTCCAGGTCGATGCCGAGGGCAAAGTCACACCGAGCGCTTGGATGGAAGCATCCAACATCGTCACCGAAGGCAACCGCACCACCATGACCGTCAAACCGAAACAGCAGAATGGTAACATCATGATCGGCGGCGAACCCAAGCGCATTGTCGTCGAGCGCGACGAACAAGGCCGCATCACTTCCATCACGAGCGGCGGCGAGCGTCCGAGCGCTAAAACAATTCTTCAGTACCGTCAGATGCAGTCGAGTCCCTACGGAGGCTACGCGGGTGGCTTCGGCGGCGGCGGCGTCACACTGGGTGCGAGTTTCAACGCAAGCGGCTTCAGTTTCCTCGTGCCCGTTCGTCGCAACGGCAGCACGGAAATGGTGAAACCTGATCAGCTGAACGATGCGGATCTTCAGCAGATCGGCATCCGCGGCATCACGGCCACGCAGTTGCAAAACGGTGCCAAAGAACACACGCGCGATGCCCGGACCCAAACGGCTTTGCGCCAGCTGGAGACTTACTCACAGACGAACTACCCGTTCAACATTCCGGTGGGCTCGAGCCATCAGTTCACATTCGTCGATGGCGCGTGCATGCCAGACAAGCTCTCGAACATGAGCTACTCGTCGGCCACGGATCGCGTGGAGTCGCAGACCTACTACGATCGCGAAGACTGCCAGCACGTGAAGACCGGCTGGGAACGTCACAGCGCCAAAGTGAACGAGTGCCGCACGTACGATAACAATCAGATCGCTGTTGAGTACAATCGCCTCGTTGCTGATGGCCACATCCCAGAGATGCAGGGTGGTCTCGTCGGCGGCATGGCAGGTGGCTATGTAGGCGGTGGCTACGGCGGCGGTAGCGGTACCCCGGGTTCAGCGTCTTATAATCCATACGCTGGCGGAGGCTCCGGTGTAGGTTACGGCGGTCAGCAGATGTATTACAACCCGTACATGACGAGCATGTGGGGCGGCTCGCCTCGTGAGAACCTCGAGCGCAACTACCAGATGTGCCAGATGTATGAGCGCAGCTGGAACTATGCTCAGGGTGGAGTTGTCGGTGGCTTACAAGGCGGCGGCGAGTCCGGCGGCGCGGTTCAGTACTAATCGTTTTCACAGGGGTGAAGTCTTCGTGCTTCACCCCCCTTTCTTTTTTACAGACTCCTGACAGACAAACCCCTCCTCCTTCGCTATAACGCGCTCCTAACCCAGGAGCCCCCCCATGAAATCACTTTTGATTGCTCTACTTTTTTCTTCTAGCGTCTACGCCAATTGCCAGCGCGAAGTTCAGTTCATCGGCACCGTAAAGAAT
The DNA here is from genome assembly GCA_027486525.1 of Pseudomonadota bacterium. Classification (GTDB taxonomy): domain Bacteria; phylum Bdellovibrionota; class Bacteriovoracia; order Bacteriovoracales; family Bacteriovoracaceae; genus UBA6144. Next base: position 2,971 of record JAIXOY010000032.1, on the reverse strand, counting down.
GTGACCTACGTGGAAAACGACGCGGGCCAGATCGAAAGCACGCGCTTTCAAGTCAAAGCAGGCCGTTGGTTCCAGCCGAGCGGCGTTTGCCCGATGGAAATGGATGAGTTCGAAGCGGCGGTAGTTGAACTGCGCGGAGAAGTGACCCTGCACGCGGGCGTCGAAATTTCGGGTGTCATGGTTTTTGATGTGAACAATAACAGCTACCGGATTGAGTAAATAAAAAGGCCCCGGATGGGGCCGCATTCTATTCATGGATTAGCAAAGAGTGTGGCGAGCTTTTGCCTGTTATAGTCAGCTCCACCTTCAATGACTGATTTACTTTTACCCGTCACACTGATACCCCCCGCACAGGACGTCTCGACATCAGACAGTTCTCCGAGTTGTTGATTTGTGAGTGGGTAATTTACGAATCGACTGCCATAGAGTTGGCTATTTATTATCTGGGTGTATTGTACGAACCAGCCACATCCGTCAATTATACTATCACTTAAGGTAAGCTCGGAACCAAGGTTACCGGCTCCAACTACGCGGGTGTGATTCATGTCAACACCTTGTATCGCGATCGATGAGTTAGGACCGTACGCGTATTTGCCCCAGACAAATGAATCGTTTAATATTCGCGCATTCTTTACATAAACAAGCCCTGTGATCTTGGTATCGTCTCCACTGACAATCGTTTTTTCTTGTGCCCCATTACCATTTAACAATACAACCCCGTCCAATCTCTCTTGGATTTTGTTACCGGAAATTGTTGCATTATCTTTTACCGTGGCCCCAATTGTACCAATCCCTGAAATTTTCGCATCCTTGACTTCAGCATCAGAATCAATGTTTAGGATGTTCCAGTTGTTAGTAGAATTATATTGGTCTCTAACTCCGACAATCTCCGAGTCTTGAACATTCCCTGATATCAAAACAGGCCCTTGAATCTTAGAGCCCTCTGAGAAACCTGAAATCTTGGCATCTACAAATGCCGTTTTATAGCTTTGATTTGAATTACCTTGATATGTTTCACCGGTGATGTCTAATCTTCCGCTCAATTGAGTATTGCCCGTGGCAAGGATCGCACCTTTGATTTTTAAAGGGTAACCCATTTCTGACCTAACAACGGTTGTTCCACGTAACTCGATCTCAGAATCCAAAGAATCAATCGTGATTGGTGAAGAAAAAGTGGACCCACCGAGGATAACGGCACTGTCTCCAAGAAGAATATTTCCCTTCAAGTCTACATTCCCCAAAATCCTAGGCACTCCGTCCATATGCGCTGGATTTGCACAAACTTTCGCATTCCTATCAATACTTAAACTTTTACTAGAACGATCATGTGAAATTGTTTCCTCAATGAAACCACCAAGACAAGTCTGCTCCCGGCAATTAATTTCGTTGAGCCACAACTTACCAGCCCGGCCATCGCAGCAGCCAGCATCATTATTAATCATAGCCGAAACGGCTTCTTTCACTTTGAGAACAAATAGATCACTCATAGAGATAGGTCTTTCTTTGTACTCCGCTATGATACTTTCATTAAGATAAATCTCAGTTACCCCATGTCCAAAAGGATCATATTTCAGATTGTCTAAAAAATTGGTTTCAACGTTTGCTGCTAATGCTCCCACAGCGATCGTCCCAATCACAAGATCCCGACTAGTTCTGACATAGGTAAAATTCGATTCGCCGTTGCCCGTTTCTGGCAAATACGGTAGCGCAGCCGCTAGCATCACCCCAGCAAACATTTGAATCTTTTTTTGGTCATTGCTTAACAAGTCCTTAACCTCTTCAAACGTAGCCGCTGAAAACATAGTCCCTGCCGAATGACCGACAAGAACAATCTTGTGCCCAGAATTAATTTCTTCTTTTATCATTTCAGCCAATTTGGTGATCTGTCCTCCCGTAGGGAGTTTGGTATTTCTTGAAAGAAATTCAGCAAGTTCTTTTGCAAAACCTAAAGTGATGAACTGCTGGGCAGCTCTAACAAACCTGTCTCGAGCGAGAAAGATCCAGTTTGTATTTTGCTCTAATTCTCTTGGGCTCCAATTTGTATTTTGTAAATTCCTTAGTCGTAAGTATACAGAATCGTACACATCTTCTTTGATTGAATATGTAGAGTTCCATGTCGGCTTTGCAAAAGTTACACCTTTCTCATCAACATCAAACTGGCCTAGGTGAAGGCGCATGAGTTCAACAGTCTGATTGTTTTCATCGGGATCATAGACCTGAACACCATTTACATAATGTATGATCGCATTTTTTATCGAACACGTTAAATGTGATTCCTTTGCTTGCGTAACGCTAGAGAAAAGAATCAAGATTGCTATAATTTTTTTAGATAAGTACTGCACGCAGATATATCCTTTAAATTTCCTTCAAGAGTTATTCCATTCAAGTTTTGCAGGACTTTATTCCACTCAATAAATCTCTCCTTTGTGTTGAAGAAATTTGAAAAGAGTTCCTTGTTTAAGTTAGCTGTGTCCTTTAGAGCCTTGATCTTTTCTTTTTTATTCTCTTTGCTATAAACCTTTTTTCCTCTGATGCACTCTCTAGCATCCAACACATTTTTATACTCTACCTTACTAAACGCTGGCTCATTTCTTCTTTTGAGCAACAATAGATAAGACTTAACTTCCGATTTCGTCGCGCGTCTGTAATCGACTTTATCTTCTAAGGGTGAATTGCTGTAAGTATCATTAATCCAAATCTCCACATCATCCCGTACCCCATCCCGATCACTATCCACGCCAAGCAAGGTCTTCTTCCCAAGCTCCCCCGGATGCGCTGGTTCTGGATCTTCCGTCTGACAGTAGTAATCACTGTCGATGACATCAAAGCCCTCGATCAGTGAGGCCTGGCAAATGATGGCATTGTGAACTTTGCTACTGCCTCTTACCTTTGCACGCGCGATGACTTGAGTATTTCCCGTCACCATCGCACTTCCTTCCACCAAAGCGTCGCCACCAATTATAGTAGCGAC
>JAIXOY010000280.1 GCA_027486525.1 Pseudomonadota bacterium | reverse complement strand
TGGCCGTGGCGATATCAGCATCGAAAAGAAAATGGAACTCATCGCTGCGGAAGAGCGCCGTAACGGCAATGGCCGTTTCATCGTCGACACGCAGGCCTCGGCGACCTCCGGAGACACCACCATCAAAGCGAGCGAAAAGAACACCCCCGCGAACTTCATCAGAAGGATCGTTGAGAACTGTAAGCAGCAGTTTGAACAAAACACGAACGACAAAGGCGTGACCCGCCGGGAAGTCATCACCCAGATGCGCAAAGTTCGCAGTGAAATGATGAACTACCGCAGGACCCTCGCTGGCAACGTTCAGAAAGCGCTCGTCAACCGAATCATGAACTGCCAAGACTCTGGCACGGCCAACGCCGCAGGAATCGCGACCTGCTCATCTAGGGATCTCACTACTGCAAGTCCGAGCTTCTGCGTAAAACGCGCGAACGCCTGTGCGACGAACATGCGCCAGTGTTTGACGGCGGCAGAAAACGAAGTCAAAAAAGTCACCACCGTGCGTGATGCTTCCGTGGCTCAGTACAAAGCCAACATGGCACGCCACGAAGACAATCTGAAGAAGATGTATCTCCTGACTGAAAACATCACGTCTCTCGATGGCCTCAACATCGCCGCGAGCTTGAAGCAAGGCCTCGTGCTTCCGACCAACCTTAAGTTTCATATCGACCAAAAAGATCGCAAGTACGCTAAGGGCCTCGAAGCCATGGAAATCCAAGAGCCAGACGATTACTTCAATCTCATGAAGCAAAACCTCTTGGCGCTCAATGCTGAAGTGAAAAAACAAAACGAACAGGTCATGAAAGGCGCACCCGGCGCACCAGCTGGTGCTCAGCAAGGTGTCATGGGTCACATCGCCAACATCAAGAAGAACATGCAAGAAGTCGTGGGCAGTTTGCAAGAGTACAAGAGCAAGTGTCAGCAAGCCTACCAGGCCTACAACCGTGGAGTGCAGGAAGCCAACCAGCAAGCTGCCCAGGCAGCTAACGATCGCCAGACTGAGCTTCGTGAGTACTGCTTGAGTGCTTCTGCTTTCGCCAACCCAACAGATTGTGACAATGCGGAAGATTTCGACCAAATCATCGATGCAGCTCGCAAGGCAGGTGATGTCGAAGGTATTCGTCGCTTCAGTGGTTTCCGTGCTCAATGCCGAGGTTCTGTGAATGATGATGGTGAGATAACTGAGCCTGCATTCCGCCGTTTGATTAATCAATCAAGGCCAGAAACTGAAACGACAGAGTATAGAGGTGTGCAAGACTATTGCAGAAGAACAGTACCTGCTGGAAGTACAGAAACTACCTCCCCATGCTATACTTACAAACTCGTAACACTTGCATGCACCGGAGTTCATACAACATCTTCTATCAGCGATCTCAAAACTGCATTTCCAGCGATACGAAACAGTATCTCCATTTGCGAGCAAGCTGAAGGAACAACAAATGCTGGCCCAACCTCTACTCAATGTATGGCACAGATAAATGCAGCTATCAGAAATTTATCACCAGGTGCAAGTTGTACAGCACAGGGCTTACCAGAAGCGGAGCTAACTTCTTCAACACGGTCTCTTATAGCTGAGCAACTTCGTGGTGAGGAGGGAGGAGCTCCCGTTTTTGAAACCGCCAACACCGGAGAAAATCGCTCGGGTGCCTGCGCCGCCTTCGACAACTCCGGCGCCAACGCGATTACCAAGGCATTACAAGACGTTGGCTCGCAGTTTGGTACCAATCTCGTGAACGGAGCCGTTCAGCCACGTTAGAGCTTTGGCCTATAGAAATCCTGGCAAAGCGCCGATAAAGAAGTGAGATATGAAAGCGGCACGGATGCAACTTCACCAACTTCGACTTATTAAAGGGACCCTCAGCGGGGTCTCTTTTGTCGTTTTGTTGATGCTCGCTGGCTGCAATCCTACGCAACTGCAAACCGCCGGCGTGCGCACGGACCCCAACGTCGTGAACGAGAGCTTGCTCGGGAAAGCTTACGTCTACGAAGACGATCCCATCAATACGACAGGAAAATCATCTCTTCCTTCGAATTTTAACATCAGCAAGATTGTGGGAAAAACTCCCCAGTCCATCGTTCCCTTGAGCAAAACAACACTGACCAACGACTGCCTCTTCCAGCAAGAGCAGTACATCTTCGGCACCAGCTCGACCCTCTCATTCGTCGACTGCTTGCGTGTCTTGTCATCCGATGCTCCGTCTGTCGTTCCGCTCCAGTCCAACGCCGGCAACTGGGTCTTCGCTCCGGGTACAACTGAGTTCTACCAAGTCCAAGCGATGTATCAAGCGAACAAGGTCGTCGAGCGCATGATGGGCTCCATGCAGTTCATTCACCAACAACTCCATGTCTCCGGAAGCAAAAGCCTTCCTCCGGCAGTTCCCTATGAACTGGCGAATATGGGAACCTGGTGGTTTAAGTATCTCGCCAGCAAGAGCCAGATGACGAAAGCCGCTCAGTTGACCGTGTACTCGTCGATCACCGACGAAACCGTTCGCAACAATGCGTTCTACGAACCCTCGTCAAACTCGGTCAAACTTGGCTGGACTGCTTACCCCGGCTACACTGCGGGCAAGCCATTCTCAGTGTTAATGGTGCAAGACCCGTCGATCCTTTATCACGAAATGGGCCACGCCTTCATGACCCTATTTCTTAACATGCGTAACGCTGAAAAGAACGGTTCCGTCTGGGAACCTCTCAAGTACCAAGCGTTCCCGTACTACGGCTTCTACTCTGAACTCGGTGCCATGGGTGAAGGCATTGCGGACTACTTCGCTTACGCAATGACCGCTCGCCCGTCTCTGGGTGACTGGGCTTTTGGTAATTTCGTCTCAGGACGAAGACCTTTGACAGAAGACAGTGACCTTCACGCGCCTGGAATTAGCAGTGCCGTTGATGAACGGGTTTCATATCCTGACTACCTACTCTACGACATTGCTGAACCTCGATTTCCTTTTGAAGAAGTCCACGTCGCAAGTCTATTCACCTCGCACTACCTAGTCGCACTCACGGATTCGTTAAAGAACGAATGCTTCATGGACCATGACACCGCCGTGAACCACGTCATGCTGGTGCTCGCAGAATCTTTCTCATTCCTCGGCGATCTCACCGGCAAAGGGTCTGACTACAACGGGACCGCCAAATCGATCGTGAACCTGCACCCGAACGCCGCTTACGACTGGTACTACTCTGTGCGCCAAGTGACCGCGCGTCGCTGGTCGCAGGCGATGGCACGAAACATTTATCACTTCATCTCTCGTGATGCGTGCTCGAACTTCACCAAAGAAAAATCTGAGAAACTCCTAGACATGTACGGCTTGCTGCTCTTCCGTCACTATGACGACAACGGTACCTTCTCCACATCTTCTTCCGACTCCACCACTCGCCAAGATTCTTTTGCGATGGTGTCACCAAACGGTTTGCAAAACAGCACCGTCGGTGGCTTCTTCTCTTCAATGTTCGGGAGCTATTTTGCGAACACGATTACCGGCAACAAAGCCGCTCCAACGACGGTCGACGAAGTTAACCGCGTGAAAAGTGTGCTCGTTCCGAAAGCAGCACTGGACTTCAAAACCGCTGGGGCCTTCTCGACGATCTTCATCGACGACAGCCAGAGCTTTGGTCAGGCGATCGCATCCAACGTGCTTTTCCAGGGCCGTGTGATCTCTCCAACGGTTGGCATCGCAGGACCAGAGTACAACAATAGTAACAACCGCATCTCTCCCGGAGAAATTGTCGGGATCGGGTTGGACATGGTCAACCGCGCGAACGTTCCGATCGGGGGCGTGACGATCCTGGCCACCCCGTGGGCCCACATGAAAGTGAACAGCACGTCATTTGCAAGTCCGCAAACGCAACCGTGCTCGATCAACGGCTTTCCAAGCCTCAGTGAAGGCGCGGTCACCTGTGCGGATGCGGACATTCTTCCCACCGATGGTGCCCGTTTCAAGAAGCCAACCTCCAGCTCCAGCACATATCCCGCGAAGGCGCTTCATCCCGTGTGTTTGGTGCAAACGTCAAGCAACAACGAAACTCGCTGGGTGTCGCAGGATTTCTACCGCAAGAATGTTCTCATGCTCGAAGACCAAAAATGCTTGGGTTTCGGAACTCCCGACTTCTCGCCTGCCGAATGTCTTGCGCGCTTCGTACCGGGAATGGAGATGGCATTCATGGCGAAGATCGATCCGCAGCTGAGCTACATCGAAACACTCACGAAGCCCTACAACGACTTCAATTTAACGGCCGCAGACGCGGACAAGATTCCACCGAATCAAATCCCTGGCCCAGCTTCATCGAGCGTCCTGCTTCTGGAAATGAACAAATGGATCCAGCCCGGCACTACGTTTACCTGTCGCCTCCGTGCCCAATTTACGAACTGCTCTGACTGCTTCGAATCTGCTGCTGGCCAGGATGAGTTCACTGATATCGAATACGGTGGACATAAACCCTTCAAGGTCCTCGATCTCAGCTTCGTCGTTCTTGAATGAATCGCCGCTATCTCCTCCGCACCATTCTGATCCTGGGTATTGTCATAACGAGCGTCATGCTCTGGTTCAGGCCTCACTCCGTTCCCACCGTCGTCGAAGCTCCACAAACAGAACCAGAAGCCCAGAAGCCGCCTGAAACTCCAGAGAAACCCATCCAGCGCGGTGACGAGGCCATTAGTCCAGCTCCCCTCAAAAAAGGGACTCGACCGTTTTACGGCTCACTCCCCCAGGGAGTACAAAACATCCGCGAGCTCCCCATGGCAAACAGGCCCTCGACTGTGTGGCGCAAGAAGCTTGAGACTCACATCAAGAGGATTGGTGGGCCAAATCTAAAGAGCTATTCCGTGACTCCGGAAGAATCTTACGTCGTTCCTGATGGCCAGGAAGGACGTTACGTCGAACGTGTCGTCGTAAAAATAACGGGCAAGAAAGGTGAATACACGAGTTTCTTCGCTGAAGTGGATTCAGAAACCGGCCACGTCATCAAATCCTGGGGGGCGGCTATTCCTGAAAAACGCAGCCACCGTCATTAGACGGCGGCTTTCGCTTTCAACTTCGCGTCGAGTTCTTCTATTTTAAGTGGATCAATTTTCGGAACAAGGCCTTCCGGTGAGACTTCCAGCTTAAAGCCTTTGGCAAAAATGTTCTTCAGAGCCTCCACATCCCCACGATAGATCGCGGCCACTGCCGCGTCCTCAGACTTCAAGCCGAAGTAAGTCAAAATCTTCTGTGAAAGTCCCGGCACGTAAGGGGCCAGTAAAACCCCAAGAGCTAGGGTGTAAGCTGAAGCCGTAGCGATGGTCTCCGCCGCTTTCGCTTGGTCAGTTTTGAATTCAGTCCAAGGAGCTTTTTCCGTAATAAACAAGTTCACCTTCGCGCCGAGTTCCATGATGTGCTCTTGGCCCCGTTTAATCTGGTGCCCGTCGATGAGGGCCAACTGGTCTTTGATGAAGACGGCGAGCTCTTTATCACGGCCCTCATTCACAAACGCCTCAAATGAAGAGGCTGGAATCCCTTCAGGCCATTTGCTTGCGAGGAATTTCATCGCACGGTTCACAAAGTTCCCGAGGTTATTCGCTAGTTCTGAGTTGATCTTCAACTCAAACCCTTTCCAGGTGAAACTTGAGTCTGAGGTTTCGGGAATCAAGGACGTGAGATAGAAGCGAAGAGCATCGGGACCAAACAGATCCATCGCCTCCTCAGCATCCACATACCAGCCCTTGGATTTTGAAAATTGCTTGCCTTCCAAATTCACATACTGATTGGCAGGAAGTTCTGTCACGGGATTTACAATTCCACTCGCCATGCTCATGACCGGAAAGATGATCGCGTGAAAGATGATGTTATCTTTGCCAATGAAATTCGTGATGACGGTGTCTTTGGATTGCCACCAGTCTTTAAGATAGTCTTCCTTTGAGCCGGTGGTTTCTAGCCACTTCTTGGTGTTGCTCACGTAGCCAATCGGCGCATCAAACCACACATAGAGTTTTTTGCCTTTCGCTTCCGGCAAAGGGACATCAATCCCCCAGTCAAGATCGCGCGTGATGGCACGATCGACCAGTTCATCTTTAGAAAGTGAATCAACAAACGGCACAACACTCTTGCGCCAGTTCTGTTTTGTTTTAAACCAGTCTTGGAACTTGGCGTGGTATTTCGAAAGCTGCAGGTACCATTGGTAAGAATCCACAGCTCGGACGTTCTTGCTATTGCAGAACTTGCATACAGGGTTTTTGAGTTTCAGTGGTTCAATCCAGGTACCGCAATTCGGACACTCGTCTCCGCGTGCTTCTTTGTAATCACAAACGTAGCACTCACCTTCTACGAAGCGATCAGGCAGCATGTTGTGGCAGTCTTGGCACTGCAGTTGTTTCTCAGCACGTTTTTCAATCATGCCTTTATCATTGAGCACGTTGAACCACTTGAGCGTTTCTTCGCGGTGATAGTCGCTCGATGTTTGTCCAAAGAAATCGAATTGAATTTGGTAGCGATCAAACAAATCTTTGTGAGTTTTGTGCCAGTCATTCACGTAGTCTTGGTATTTGCGGCCCGCTTTCTGGGCGTTCTGCATAATCGCTACACCATGCTCATCCGAGCCAGAGATATGGACCGCTCGCTCACCCTTTAGTTTCTTATGACGAGTGAAGATATCGGCAGGTAAATAAACTCCTGCGATATGGCCAAAATGAAGGGGTCCGTTAGCGTAAGGAAGAGCTGAAGTGATGAGATGTTTCATGGGCGTCATTTTAGCTCATGACACACTGAATTGTCCAAAGGAAGGCGCAGCTTTGAGTGACAGTTTAACCTCGGGCCCATAGACTGATTTACCCATGATTTCACTCTCAGGACTTAATCCCGAACAACGTGCCGCCGCCGAAACAGTCGATGGCCCCGTGCTTATTCTAGCGGGTGCCGGTTCGGGAAAAACCCGCTCGATCACGTATCGCATTGCTCACATGCTGGAGAACCTTAACTTACCGGGGCATCAAATCCTCGCCGTGAGTTTCACCAACAAAGCCGCCGCCGAGATGCAGGAGCG
>JAIXOY010000244.1 GCA_027486525.1 Pseudomonadota bacterium | reverse complement strand
CAAAACGCTCAAAGAATTCTCTGCACTGACGGGGGGGAAGTTCTATCCTGCCACCGACGAAGAAGCACTGGACCGTGTGTTTGAAGAAATTAACCAGCTCGAAAAAACCGAAATCAAAGTCGATAACCAAGTGGTCTATGAAGAGCACTACTATCGCTACTTTCTTATTGGGTTACTTCTTCTTCTTTCTATCGAAGCCTTGCGTCGTCTTCTCTTAAGGGAGGTGGCATGATCTTTTTAAAATCGTCTCTTTGGCCTTGGCTCGTCTTAGGCACCATTGTTGTCTCGTTTGGCTTGATGTGGAGTGAGCATCGGTTCTTTAGGTGGGTTCAAGAGCACTGGTTTTTTAAACGTCGTCTCATTCATGTGCTGTCCTCGCTTGGGCTGTTACTCGGTTTTGCTCTTTTGTCGGTTGTTTTGATGGACCCACGTTCTGGTGAGATCAAGATCAAGGGCAAGGTTCGCCAGGATAAGACAATAATTCTGATTGATACTTCAACCTCCATGCTCGCGGAAGATGTGAGACCCAATCGCTTAGAGAAAGCTGTTCTAGTGGCCAAGCACTTTGTGCGCAAAGCGGTAGGGCACGAAGTATCCATCATGGTTTTTGCCGACATCACAAAGAAACTTGTTCCGTTTACGTCGGATCTTGATTTGCTCGATGCCCGCCTAGATAGCATTCGCATGCTGCGAAACTTGAATGCAGGCTCTTCGATTGGTATCGCGATTGAGGAAGCCGTGCAGTATTTCGATCCGAAGGACTCGGGTGTAAGTGGAAATATCCTGGTCATCACTGACGGTGAAGACAATGCGGATACCGAAGCCTTCAGGGTACCGGAAGGAATAAGTCTTGCTCTTGTGGGTGTCGGGACAAAATCCGGAGGGCCCATCCCCCTCAAGGACAGCTACGGGATGTTCTATGGACAAAAAAGAAGCCAGGGGGTCACAGTCATTTCTAAACTTAATGAAGACTTCTTCTTAAACGCAGTTCGAAATCAAAAGACATCAAAGTTCTTTCCCGTTCAAAGCTACGACTTACCGACGAATACGATCCTTGATTTTTTTTCACAGAAAAAGGGTGAGGAGAAAGAAGGTGAAAACCTCATTCGACCCGTGGCACTTGAAGTTTGGTGCATACCAGCGCTACTGATCCTAGCTCTTGCCTATGGATTGAGACTCTTCAAGCCATTCGCCCTTGTTTTATGCCTCACGCTCACGGGGGCTTGGGCGCAAGAAAAAGATGAAGCACCCGAGATCCCACCTGAAATCCAGTCGAAGATCCAACAACTCAAGGATGGTTCGCTGGATCGTGAAGAGCGAATCAATCTTGCTGACCAACTCGTCAAGCTCCGCATGCATGACATGGCACAGGGTTTGTATGATGAAAACCTTAGTCAGCAAGATGTAGAAGAGCGCCCGGAGTCCTACTTCAATTGGGCCACTTCTGAGCTTGAGACGGGAAAATTTGATTCTGCGCTTCAGCGCTACGAAGAACTTGAATCTGCTGCCAAGAAAAATGAAATCAACCCAGATCTTGTGAAGAGAATGAGGGCCAACATTAAGCGAGCGATTGTTCCGCCACCAAAACAAGAAAAACAAGATAAGAAAGACGAAAAAAAAGATCAGGAAGAAAACAAAGACCAGAAAAATTCTGGTGGTGAGGGCAAGGGCGAAGAAAGCAAAGGTGGCCAGTCTAAAGACAATAAGCCAGGTAAAAATGGCGAGTCCGAAGAGAAAGAGGGAGACAAGAACCCTTTCGATCCAAAGAATAAAGATAAAGGCGAAAAGGACAAGCAAGACCAAGGTAAAGATAAGAACGACGAGGGCGATGGTGGTGATGAAGACAAAAAGAATAAAGGCGCTCAGCCAGAAGATGGCCAAGAGGGCGAAAAGAAAAAAGGCAAAGTGAAATTGCCACCATTGCTAGAGCAGTTAAAGCAGGATGATCGTATTCTTCAGTTAAAGTTGCTCGACACGTCTACTCAAAAGAGAACGGAACGAACAAAGAAGGACTGGTAATGTTGCGCTGGTTGATATTCGTACTTTGGCCAACCGTCTTGCTGGCGGTCGGGCCGATTGATATCGAAACAAATCCACGAGAACCCATTAAGGGAGAGGTCTTTCAACTCCTCTTTAAATGCCAGACTGAGAGTAATGTGGCTCCCGAAATCACATTTGAGCCTGTGGGCTTTGAAGTCCTGGGCAAGCAAGTTCAGGGCCTGTCCACCCGAACGGTATTCAAGCAAGGCAAATATACAACAACGAGAGAGATTCTAGTTTCTTACGATGCCCGCGCCACGAGATCGGGAACGGCGAGCCTTCGCAATGTAGCAGTCAAGATTGATGGTCAGATTGAGCGATCTGATTCTCTTACATTTAAGATCGTCGATGCGCCTGCTGAGCCCAAGCTCGTATTTGTCGCCGCAGAGGTTTCTAAGAAATCAGTTTTTGTCGGCGAAGGAATCGTTGTTCGCTATCACGTCTTGGCGAAAACGGGGTTGCAAGCCGCAGATATTAAGAAGTATCCAAAGCTCGATGGCTTCATGAAGCGCTATCTCCAAGAAAACGAAAACCCCCACCGAGTCACGATTGATGGTGATCAATATCGAAAATCTTTAATCTACTCTGTTCGGCTCTATCCCGAGAGAGCAGGGAAACTCATCATCGATCCCATGGAAATCAGTGCGACCTATGCTCAAGACGTGTATGGCAACATGGGTTTTGGATTTGGTCTAGGGATGCGCGACATGAAAACTAAACTCTTGTCGAGTGAACCGGTAGAGATTGATGTGAAGCCGTTGCCCGAAGCTAATCGTCCGGCTTCGTTTACGGGATTGGTTGGAGTTCACAAGTTTGAACTCAAGCCGGGTCGAAGCCAGATTCTCGTCAATGAGCCACTTGAAGTGAGGCTGACAGTTAATGGCCCTGGAAGCTTAGAAACATTTGAAGCTCCTTCACTTTGGACAGTCCCGCAGCTCGAAAAATTCGACGCGAAAGCTGATCTGAGTCTTGTGGGTGGTGAAACTGCGATCAAGACCTTTGATTACACCTATCTTGGCAAGCTAGCTGGAGAGATCCCCGCCTATCGCTTGGAGTTGAGTTACTTCGATCCTGAAACTCAACGCTATGAAAAGTTCGTTGAAGAGCTCCCAGCGATCACTGTCGCAGGGAACGCCAATCCGGATGTTCAAACGGCAGTTACAGCAAAAACCCTTGAGATCGACGATGAAGCGGCGACGCCTGTCTCAACAACCCCGGGGTTCATTCTCGAAAACCGCTGGTGGTCTCAAATGGGAATGTGGTGGACGCTTTTAATTGTGGCCACACTATCTGGGGCGTATTGGAAGCGCCAGGTTCTGTGGGAAACTGTCCTCCAGAACCGCGCTCCTCTCGATACCGATCTTAAAAAACTCGCGAGTGGTCAATTTGCTGTGGCTGAGCTTGTGCGCGTTCTTTACCGTCTTTCTCCTGAGAGTCCAAGTGTGCGTCAGGCACTTCAGGCTTCAACCTTGGGAGAAGAGGAGAAGAAATACTTTGCGAATCTCTTGAGCCAGATGGAGAGCGCTGAGTTCATGCGTTCAGGCACGGGTAAGGTCGTGAGTGTTAATGGAAAAATGTTACGCGAGCTGCGAAAAAGTCTTAAAGGATAGATATGCATCTTCATGAATCCTTAAGCAGTCTCCTGGCCCATGGGTCCCCGGCGATTGCGCTTACTTTTGGAAATTTTGATGGCGTCCATCTTGGTCACCAGACACTCTTGCAAGAACTCAAGAACAAAGCCTCCGCTGAGAACCAAGCTTTAGTTGTCATCACATTCAATCCACATCCTCGAAAGATTCTTCAATCACATGCCGAACGTTTTTTATTAGGTAGCTATGGCCAACGCCGCAAATGGCTCGCCGATGCGGGTGTCGATCACCTGATCGAAATCCCGTTCACTCGCGACTTTAGCACCTTAAGTGCAGCAGCGTTTCTGGATGGACATGTGTTGACGTACAAGAATATCAAATCAATTTTTCTTGGCTGGGATTTTGCCTTTGGCAGTAATAAAGAAGGCGATGCTGCTTTCGTAAAAGAGCATTGTCGCAATCTCGGAGTTCGGGTTGAAGTTTGTCTGGCCTATCCGGTTGGAGAGCTGAAGGTGTCATCGTCAATCGTGCGTGAGAATCTCCAGCAAGGTAATATGGAAATCACTCGGCAGTTGCTCGGTCGCTATTTTGCGCTTGATGGAATCGTTGTGCGTGGAGAAGGCCGAGGCCGTAAAATTGGAATTCCTACAGCAAATCTTCAGCTCGATTCAGACATTATCATTCCGCAGAAAGGTGTCTACGTCTCCGAGTCGGCTTGCCGTGGTTTGGTCTATCGCTCCGTGACCAATATCGGCCACAATCCGACTTTTGAAGCTGATAAGGCGCTCACTGTTGAAACACACCTCATTGACTATTCCGGTGATCTCTATGGTGAAAATCTGGAGATTCGTTTTTTGTCGCGACTGAGAGATGAGCGTCGGTTTCCAACGGTCAATGACCTCATCGCGCAACTTCACCATGATATTCATACTGGCCGAGGATTCATCATTGATTAAACTGGCACTGCTAGGCCACGGAATATCGCACTCATTGTCCCCTAAGCTCTACAGAGAGTACTTGGGTTCGCACATTCAATATGATCTTCTTGATATCTCAAACGCCAGGCAGATTCCCACGATTGAACAGCTCCGTACCTCAGGCTATCAAGGTCTCAACATCACCTCACCTTGGAAAAGGCACTTTGCGGAGCTAGCGAATGAAGAAGCGAAGATGTGGGGGGCGGTGAATTGCTTAAAAATTTCTACGCATTCTGCAACAGCTACCAACACCGATGCCAGTGCACTTCGCGAACTAGTCCCTGCTTTACACAAAGAGAAGTTGGCGCAAGTTTGGGTAGTCCTAGGTGATGGGGTGATGGCGCGAATGGCCCTTAAGATTCTTGGTGAGCAAGGGATCCAAGCGGCAAATTACGCTCGAAGAAAAGGAGATGATTTTGCTCAGCTAAAGCTGATGGAACTTCATCCGGGTACTGAAACTAAAATAGTCATCAATGCTTGTGGGCGAGGCTATCAATTCACTGGAAAGCTCGATGGGACGTGGGTTTTTTGGGATTTTAACTACGCTCACGAGTTCCATAAAATGCATGTTCCAACGATCTGCCGAGAGTACATCGATGGGCTTTCACTGCTCGAAACCCAAGCACAGCACGCGGTTAAATTCTGGGAATTACAAGAATAGGATTCAACTTCGGGTACTTAGCATCCGAAAGGTAAGCATCGGTATTTTGGTTTTTAAGGGCGTCAAATGATTCGCAAGGAATTCATCGACGTTGTCACCAACACAGGGATGGCAACGCTCAAAGAGTTACGTCGCCTTTCCATGGGGAAAGACGACGAGGTGTCGGAGTTTGAACTCCTGCGCATGCCGTATTTTGATGAGAACAAATTCGCGAAGATTGTTTCTGAAAAATACTCGATGACCTTCATTGATCTACGGAACGCCAAGGTACCAGCGGACACACTTTCAAGTCTCAAAAAACGTCTCGTGATAAAATACCGAGTCATACCTATTCAAAAAACTGCCGGAAAAGTTACTCTCGCCACCTTCGATCCTACGGTGCCCGCGGAAGCAACCAAAGAGCTCGCGGATCATTTTAAGAAGCAAGTAGAGTTTATTCTCACGAACCTTTCATCCTGGAGAAAGCTCTTCTCCGGGATTAAAGATTCCGTTGATGACCTCATTGGTAATATCGTTGAAGTGACTGGCGCATCTGGCAGTGAGGAAACTGTTCGTGCCGAAGACATTGGCGATGACGTTGTGACCTTCGTGAATAGGATGCTAGCGGAAGCGTTCGTCAAAAAAGCTTCCGACATCCACGTCGAGCCCTATGAAAAAGTCTTCCGCATTCGGTTTCGCATTGATGGCTCCTTGGTCGAAGCCGCCTCGCCTCCGAAGAGTATGATGGCCTCCATCGTTTCTCGCTTGAAGATTATGTCCCAGATGGATATTTCAGAAAAACGAAAACCTCAGGACGGTCGAATCAAACTCCTCATTGGTGGTAAACCCATCGATTATCGTGTTTCTTCTCTGCCAACATTGTTTGGCGAGAAGATGGTCATGCGGCTCCTGGATTCCTCAAATCTTCAGCTTGATATGACGAAGCTTGGCTTTGAACAGAAGCAGATCGATGTTTTTAAAGAAGGCATCTACCGCCCTTACGGAATGTGTCTGGTGACGGGCCCAACTGGTTCGGGTAAAACAACCACACTCTATTCCGCCCTCTCTGAACTCAACACACCTGACAACAACATCTCGACCGCCGAAGATCCGGTTGAGTTTAACCTTGAGGGTGTGAACCAAGTTAACGTTCGTAAAGACATTGGCCTCACGTTCGCGTCTTCCCTGAAAGCATTCTTGCGCCAAGATCCCGACATCATCATGGTGGGTGAGATTCGCGATCTTGAAGTCGGAGAAATCGCGGTCGAGGCGGCGCTCACGGGACACTTAGTCCTTTCGACGCTTCATACAAACGATGCGGCAGCCACGGTGACGCGACTTCTCAACATGGGGATCGAGCCGTTTCTTGTAGTCGCTGCTCTGAACGTGATCGTGGCCCAGCGACTTTGTAGAAAAATCTGCATTAATTGTCGGGAAGAGAAAAAAGTTACCCTCGACGAGCTGATTGCCTGCGGTTTTGCACCAGCGTCTGCAGAAAAAATTAAGGTCTATGTCGGCCGTGGCTGCGAAGCTTGTAACAGCACAGGCTATAAGGGCCGTGTAGCTATTTACGAAGTCTTGGCCATGAGTCCCAAAATTCGCGAGCTCATCATTAAGCACGCATCAACAGATGAAATAAAACGACAGGCGATCCGCGATGGGATGAAAACTCTTCGCATGTGTGCTTTGACTAAAGTGGCCCAAGGATTAACGACACTGGAAGAAGCGATCGCCAACTCTTCCACCGATAATATGTGAGAAAGGATCAGCGATGAGTAGCAACAATGACGTTACAAAAACTAAAACGACTGCCGATGGCGGGGTCGGTAACCTGCAAATCCAGCAGCTTTTTAAGGTGATGGTTGAATCTGGCGCATCGGATTTGCATATTACCGTGGGAACTTCACCCGGCATGCGGATCAGTGGTGATGTTGTTCGTGTCAAGGTCGGTGCGCTCACTGCTGATGATACGAAACGACTCATCTACCAGATTTTGACCGAGAAACAAAAAGCCGAGCTTGAGAAGAACCTTGAACTCGACTTTTCGTTCGGGGTTAAAGGCTTGGCTCGCTTCCGTGCCAACGTATTTTATTCAAAGAGTGCTGTGGCCGCGGTCTTTCGACAAATTCCAAGCTTGATTCCGGACTTTGATGCTTTGGGTTTGCCGAAAGTAATGCTCGATATTGTGAACGTCTCTAACGGCCTCGTTTTGGTAACTGGGCCTACCGGTTCAGGTAAGTCGACAACATTGGCAGCTCTCATCGACCGCTTGAACTCAACGATGCCTGGCCATATCATCACTTTGGAAGACCCTGTCGAATTCGTACACCAACATAAAATGTCTCTGGTGAACCAACGTGAAATTGGTTCAGACACGCTCACCTTCGGCAAGGGCCTCAAGTCACTGCTTCGCCAAGACCCCGACGTCGTATTGGTGGGTGAGCTGAGAGACCAAGAAACCATTGAGGCGGCTCTGACGATTGCAGAGACAGGCCACTTGGTCTTCGGCACACTCCACACCAACTCAACGATTCAAACCATCAATCGTATCGTGAACGTTTTCTCCGCGGACCAACAAGAGCAGATTCGCACATTGCTCTCCTTCGTTTTGCAAGGCGTGATTGCCCAACAGCTCTTGCCTAAAATTCCTAAGGGCCGTGTCGCGGTCCAGGAAATTCTGCGCATCACCCCGGCGATTCGGAACTTGATTCGCGAAGACAAGATTCATCAAATCTATTCGCAGATGCAGATTGGCCAAGAAGAGACAGGCATGGTGACCAT
>JAIXOY010000158.1 GCA_027486525.1 Pseudomonadota bacterium | reverse complement strand
GCCCGGAGCGTTCACCCACAAACTACCACTGCCACCATCGTCTACAAAATCCTGCGCACTGGCTCGGCCTCCGCGACCCTTGTAGTCACGCTTAACAGGAGGGGCCATGTCATTCGTAGGATTGAGCTGACTTAAAGAATTAGGATTTTGTACTGGGCGGCGATCCGCTCCTTGGCGCTTGAAACCTTGCTCGCGATAAGCAGAGTAGGGATCATTCAATGAGCTGCGTGGGTTAGTTCTCGATTCCTCACGATCAATCTGCTTATGCATACTGTCTACGTAAGAGGCGCAGCTTGTAAGAAGAACAGCCGTCAGCATGAGAATGATTTTCATAGATCCACCCGCACGCGATTGTGATCAATCACAGTGCCATGATATTTTTTCCCGTTCGCCTGGTTCCAGACTTCAATCTCGTCACCGACGCCACCATTTTGGCGTGAGAGTGCTTGAGACTTTACGCGAACGTGAGAGTTCTCAAAGATGAGTTCAACTCGATCTCCGGCCTTAACCAATGTTTGTGGAACGAGGTCAGAGATACGTACGACATCACCCACACGGAGAGTTTTGTTTGTTTTGTAGAACGATAAACGCGAAAGATCTGTGAGGTATTGCCCATAAGCCGCTGCAGGAACGCGTGCTTGCTCAAACATTTCAGGCTTCAGATCAGAGGTAAAAGCATTGATGTTGCGACGTGTTTTGTACGCATGAACATAACGACTAAACTTTGCTTGAAAGCTGTAGTCAGTTTCTCCACCCATAAAACTGCGAACGTGGAGTCGCATGACTTCTTCACCGTTGAATTGGCATGGATGGCAATGAAGTACAAACTCGCTGTCTTTAGATAGTGAAATCAAATGACCTTGGAATGGATTACTGATTGCCATGCCGGCATCGCCCACATCAGTGAAGCTGCGGCGAATGAGGTAGGATATATTCTCGATCCGAACACTTTTCTCATCAGAATTGATTTGAATATCCTGGCCAATTGCAGCCTGCAATCGTGCTACTGGAATGCTGCCGTCTTGATCACGCAAGACCTCATGAACGGTATCGAACTGACGTGCGGTGCAGTCCTTGTTTGCGAATGGCCAGGTGCCATTCGAGGTGGTGGTTACCAACACTCGCGCTGGAATAGTGAGCTCACAGGCCCAAGCTTCAACGAATCCAAACAATGCAGCAAATGCGAAAATGAGTCTCATGTTAGCTGGTTATCCCTTAGCGTACGTTGTTCACGGTTTGGAGCATCTGATCGGCGATACCCATGACTTTCGAATTCATTTCATAAGCACGCTGGGCTTTAATCAAGTCAGTCATTTCGTTCATGACGTTGACGTTCGATGATTCGATAGCACCTTGCATGACGATACCGGCGTTATCCACACCTGGAACACCTTGCATCGGTTGGCCGCTGGCTTGAGTGGCTGCGAGTAAGTTGCCGCCTTCAGAGCGCATGCCTGTCGGGTTTACGAAAGTAAAGACGGGGATTTGACCTAGGTTAATTGGCTCAGGCGAGTTTCGAAGGAATGCTTCTACCACTCCGGCTTCTGAGATATTGATGCTCATTATGTTTGGCGGAACGGTGATACCTGGGAAAACTTTCTGACCGCCGCGTGTGACCAAGTTACCTTGGGCATCTACGTTAAAGCTGCCGTCACGAGTGAACTTCAATTCACCGTTGTTACCAACGATACCAAAGAAGCCTTCGCCGTTGACCATCAGGTCATAGGGGTTATTCGTCATTTGCGGCGATCCTTGCGTGTGCTGTTTGCGCGTGGCTGAGACTTTAGAGCCAGAGCCGACTTGAATCCCAACGTTAAATTCGCTGTCGGCAGATGAGCGGGCGCCTGCCTCTTGCACAGTCTCATAGAGAAGATCGTCAAATTCTGTACGGGCCTTCTTAAAGCCGGTGGTATTCACGTTCGCCAAGTTGTTGGAGATCGTGTTTACGTTAGCTTCTTGGGAAGCCATACCTGTCGCTGCTGTGTGAAGTGCACGAATCATCTAATCCCCCTTAGAACTTACCTAAGTCGTTAGCTGCTTTACCGGTGATGCTGTCGTAAGCGTTGATGGCTTTTTGTATTGATTCAAAGTGACGATGCGCCTTAATCAGCTCAGACATCTCCTCCACTGCGTTCACATTAGATCCCTCAATAAAGCCCTGGTTCGTGGTGGTTTTGATGTCCACCCGACGCGCATTGGCTTCATCCGGATTAATAAACAGAGCATTGCCTTCTTTCTTCAATGTCTGAGTATCAGCGAACTCGACGACAGAAATACGACCAATGGCACCTTGCCGAGTCATGACTTCACCCTGCAAGTTCACGCTGACGTGCTGATTGTGTGGTAAACGCAAAACACGTTCTTCAGGAGCGGGAACACTTTGTGAAGCCGGTTCGCGCAATTGATCAGCCGTCATATCTACAGGTTGCAGAACCTTGAATCCGTGCGAGGTGACCAATTCGCCGTCTTTAGAGAGTGAGAAGGCTCCAGCACGCGTGTAACGAACACCTTGCGGCGTCAGCACTTCAATGAAGCCAGGTCCGTTAAGAGCAATATCAAGTGGGTTACTGGTAGGAACAAGCTGGCCTTGATCGTGAACAGTATATGAGCCTGCTACTTCGACGAAGGCGTTCTCGCCACCTTGGGTGTGATAAAAATCGTCTGGAGAAAATTCTTTACGTGGAATATGAATGTCATCACTGCCTTTAGTTAGGACAGTGAGATGTTCTTTGAAAACGAGTTGGTCTTTTTTAAAACCAGGCGTGTTGGCGTTCGCCACATTATTGGCGATCGTTTCAACTTTACGTTGTTGGGCAATTTGTCCAGAAAGTGGAACCCAGATATTGCTCATGGTCCTCCATGACCTAGTTTCTCGAGACCATCCTAGTCTCTAGGCAAAATTGTACGTCAGGGTGTGGTCCCACCAACACCCCCTGCACTTTTTTGCCCCCTGGGCGTAGTGCATAAACGCCTGGAATCTTGAGTATCCACCGCACACGTGGCAACATCAGGGAAAACTTATACGTCAATTCTCCGACACTGGGGGCCATGATGGCGAAAAAACCAACAGAAGAATCAACTCCGGCCCTTGAAGAGGCCCTGCAAAATCTTGAGAAGATTGTTCAGGAACTCGAGAAGGGTCAATTGAGTTTGGACGAAAGTCTGAAGTCTTTTGAGAACGGCGTAAAGTTGTACCGAATCTGTCGGCAATCCTTGGATCAAGCTGAGAAAAAGATCAAAGTTCTCACTGATGATTTGAAAGAAGAAAATTGGGAAGAATAGATCTTCCACTCTCTTAAATCCTCCTATAATAAATCATCATTCTTCAACCAAAGGCACGCGTGAAGCGTTTAGTGAAAGTATTGCTCGTTTTGATGGCGCTCGGCTTCTTGGGCATTGCTGCTCTTTTTGGAATGATGAGTTGGATCGCTTCCGATTTGCCACAGATCAACTCGCTGGCTGACTACCGTCCTCCCATGAACTCAAGAATCATGGCCCGTGATGGGACGGTTCTCCTTGATATCGGCAAAGAAACTCGTGACGTCATTCCTTTCAAAGAAATTCCTACTCGCGTGGTCGATGCTTTCCTCGCTGCTGAAGACGACAACTTCTGGAATCACAAAGGTGTAGATTACTTCGGCATCGCGCGCGCATTTCTAGTCAATTTAAAAGAAGGCCGACTGGTCCAGGGTGGATCAACCATTACCCAACAGGTGGCGAAGTCCTTGCTCCTGTCAAAAGAGCGTACGCTCTCGCGGAAAGTGAAAGATCTCTTGCTAGCTCAAAAGATCGAAGAAAAGTTTTCTAAAGAAGACATTCTCTTTCTTTATCTTAACCAAGTTTACCTTGGTGGTGGTTACTACGGCGTGAAGGCGGCGATGAGTGGCTACTTTGATAAGGATCCTAAAGATGCCACAGCAGCTGAGAGTGCCCTTGTTGCCGGACTACTCGTAGCACCAGGCCGTTATTCTCCGTATGTGAATCCGACATATGCTAAACGTCGTCAGCTCTATGTTTTGCGCCGGATGTTTGAAACGGGTAAGCTCACAGAGATCGAATTCGAAGCCGCAAGAAAAGAAGCCATCAAAATGCGTCTACGTTCATCGACAGCGATGAAGGGTGGCCACTTTACGGATTGGGTTCGCCAGCAAGTTATTCAGAAAGTAGGAGAGGAAGAATTTCTTACCGAGGGTTTCCAGGTCGTCACAACGCTTGATTGGTCACTGCAGGAGAAAGCAGAAGCTGCCGTTAATCGCCATGTGAAAGAATTAGATAAGCGTCAGGGGTACAAAGGTG
>JAIXOY010000015.1 GCA_027486525.1 Pseudomonadota bacterium | reverse complement strand
TGGCGTTGCGCTTGGGTTGAACGGCAACGTCTTCACGCCGCATCGTCCGGACGGCATTAACATTCCGTACTTCGGACCGATCGCGGGCCCGTTGATCCAAACTCTCTCTGATCGTGTGCTCGTGAAACCGCTGCGTGTGCCGCTGTTCTTGGCCTACACCTGGAATGACAATGTGGTGGATGTGCCGTTCGTAAAAAAATATTTCAGCAGCGTGAAGACGACAAAACTCAAACGCGTGTATGGTTTGTTCAGTGGTGTCGCCCATGGCGATATTTCCCAAGGACCGCAAGACGCCAGCACTTACGGTAACAAAACCAATCATGACTTCGACGCGATGATGGCCGAAGCCATTGATTTCATAGACGCGCAAAACTAGCCTCTTGCAATTTACGGAAAAGTTACGGATGATGCCTCTTGGAGGTTTTCATGCGTGTCGCTGGCTTTCCGTCTCCCGCTGATGAATACGGTCTCGTTTCTTTATCATTGTATGAGTTGCTGATCCCGCGACCGACGAGCACGTTCTTTGTCCGTGTGGCAGAGGATCTCGCGCCCAACATCAAGCACGACGACATCCTGATCATTGATCGCTCCCTCACGGTGCGCGACGGCAGCCTCGCGCTCGTGGTGCTCAATGGGCAGTTGGTCTTACGAAAAGCACTGACACGCGCCGGACAAATTTGGATGTGCCCACTGCAAGGAGGACAGCCCGTGTTGCTGAAAGATGATGACGACCAATTACTATGGGGAGTGGTGGCGCATGTTATCCATAAGACGCTCGTGGCCTGAACGCTGGGCCATCCTCGATTGCAATGCCTTTTACAGTTCGTGCGAGCGCGTGTTCCGTCCGCACTTGCGCACACTCCCGGTGGTGGTGCTCTCTAACAACGATGGCTGCATGATCAGCGTGAGTCCTGAGGCAAAACTCCTCGGGCTCAAGCTCGGCGCTCCCGTGCACGAGGTGCGTGAGATCATCCGCAAACATCGTGTGTACGTTTTTTCTTCCAACTACCAACTCTACGGCGATCTCTCTCGACGAGTCATGCGGATTCTGGATGAACTGCATCCGGATGTTTTGCAGTACTCGATCGATGAGGCGTTCATTGATTTCTCGCACGTTCCTCCCGGCGATGAAGAGAAGTGGGCCCAGGAGGTTTGCCTGCGAGTCACGCGTGAGACGGGGATTCCGGTCACCATTGGCATCGGTCGCACCAAAACCATCGCGAAGATTGCCAGCAAGCGTGCCAAGAAAAGTAAGCAGAAGGCGATGTACCTCGCCGACGCAGACATCGAAGCGGCCTTGCGAGACACGCCCGTAGGTGATGTTTGGGGAATCGGCCCGGGCTTCGAGGCCAAACTCAAGATGCACAACATCCGCACCGCGTGGGAGTTCCGCGAACATCCCAACACGCCGCTGATTCGGGCGTTGCTGACGGTGACGGGAGAGCGGCTGCGAGACGAGCTGCGAGGAATCTCGTGTGTGGAACCCGGCGAGATGGCGGAGAAAAAAATGATCTCCAGCACGCGCTCGTTTGGTCGACGTGTGTACGATCGCATTGAGCTGGAAGAAGCGGTCTCGACGTATGTCGGCTTCGCCTGCGAAAAATTGCGTGCGCAGAACAGCGTCGCCCGCGGGATCAGCGTGTTCCTGCGCACCAGTGCCTTCGAGGATAAGACGACCTACCATCGCAACGACGGTCAGATTTTTCTCGTGAGCGCCACGAATGACACGGGCCAGTTCACCCGCGCCGCGATCGACATCGTGCGCGCACTTTACCGGCGAGATACGCCCTACAAGAAAGCCGGCATTTTTATCTTTGAAATCTCCCCACGCGCGGGCCAGCAGGTCGATCTTTTTCAAGTGGAAGATTCTCGGATCGCACCCTTAATGAGTGCGATGGATTCGATCAATAAAAAATGGGGCCGCGGCACCGTTCGCATGGCCTCCTGTGGGACGAAGCAAGACTGGCGCATGCTGTGTGAAAAACGCTCTAACAAGACCCAGTTACATTGGCACGACTTGGTAGAGGTGAGGCGAGAGGTGCCTCAGCTTCTTGGCACCTCACCTCCAGCGCAAAACAAGAGGCGCTGAGCAAACAGTGAGATTCACAGGGAAAGAATGAGAAAGTTTATTTCCGTGGTAGCCGTTCAGCTATAATCCCACATCGACGATTTTTTACTGAGGTCAAACCATGAAGTTTTTTTTGGCGACACTCGTTTTGTCTTTTTCTCTCCGCGGGGAAGCCGCGAACCTCGGCGACGTCGCCGCGAAGACGGCGCAGTTCCAAGCGGGCCATGAGTCCGAGGAAATTCTCCTCGTCCAGATGGTGGAGAAAACCAACCCCGCAGGCGTGAAGTACATGGCCGAAGAAAAGATCACCGGTGATCAGTACAAACTCAGTTTCCATAAGAGTGGATCCGACATCTACGCCTACACGCGCATGACATTCGGAGTGCCGGAATCCTACCCGGCGATGTTCGGCGATCCGGCCACGGGCGGGAAGGCGCGCTACCAGATCAGGATCTTCAAATCGACCGACGGCGGAAAGAAGTTCGTCCACATGGATCGGATCAAGTTCAAGACGAAGAATCCGGCCGTGGATCAGGCGCTCGGTTACCCGAAGTACGACAACTGGAGCTTGTACGACGTGCACATCGTCTACAATCCGGATAAGGACAATCATCTCCTCGTCTTCGAGTGTCAGAGTCCCACGATGGCCGCTTCACTCTGCGTCTCCGAATCCAAAGATCCAACGAACCCGCTTGCGTGGGACGAGCCGCGTGTCTTCATCAAAGCCGACGAAGACGATCGCAGCGCGGCCGTCGGCATTCCGATCGTCGTGAACCAACACATCTATTTCAAGTACACGGTCGTCGACGACGGATTGGAAGGTTGGATCGAAGGCAACGAGAGTGCCTACTCGTCGTACATCAAAGTCCCCTCGAAGATCAACTTCGAGGTCTACCACGAGGACAACCCGTACTCCACGGTCGGCAAAGACGACGCGGTCATGAATGGTTTTGGGTCAGAGAAGAACCCGTTCTGCAAGTCGTCTTGGGACTGCAACAATCGTGATGTGACCGACTGGATCCAAGAGGATGGCAAGTACTACGCACTCTACAACGGCGGCAACTACCAGCGCTGCGTGCGCACAGTGGAAGAAGCCGCGAGCAGCGAGTGGAGCATTGGCCTTCGCGTGAGTTCGAACGGCGTAGACGGCGAGTACCAGGATCTGTTCGGCCCTCTTTTGAGTGCCGAGAGAAACGACACCTGCGGCATCAGCTACGGGACCTTTCTCAAGACGGGCGGAGAGACCTACATCTACTACGCGCTGGATGACCAGGGCTTCAAGTACTGGACCGATGAGCAAGGCAAGAGCCACAAGTACATCACCCGCACCCACCGTCGTGTGAAGATCAAGGATCTCGCAGGCAAGCCGTGGAAGTACCGTGTGGCGAACATGTGCTCCGTGCTGATGCCTCTGCGCTCGTTCAACTACCTCCAGGACGGTAATAAGATTCATGCCATCATGTGCATGGTGCTCGATCGCAGTGCCACTCAGCACGAGATCAATGTCTTCGGGAGCTGGAGCTCGAGCTACAAAGACATCGCGTACGTCATAGCCCAGGGTGATGAATTCAAAACGCGCTGGGGCTACTCGACTCGACTGGCGTCGACGACTCCGAATAAAGATGTCATCTGGATGGTGTGGAACAGATTCTTGCGCCGCCCACCCACAGGTTACGAGACAGATGTTTTCAATTGGCACATGTCGAGGAATAACTGGAAGTACATGGACCTCGTGGGCCATGTTTTATCGACCCAAGAATTCCGAGACGTGTGGGGCGCCTGGGCGACGCTCTAGGTCTGCCTTGAGATCGGAGGCTGAGCGTCTATACCAAGGGTGCGCGCAAGGTGAACTGCGAGAGTAGTCCGAAGCAGATGGACTTCACGGTCCAGCTCACGGGCGAAGCCCGTGCGAAAGAACTCTACAGGTTGTCGCTGCGGTACGACCCAAAGTGAATGTTGCTACTTAACATATTCCGTACTCGGCCGATGATTGTCGTCGAGCTTAAACACAAAGATGTCGCTTCTTGTGTTCGTTGGATCCGCGTTATCACCGCCGAAGTCTCCAGAAGAGTACCCGGCCACATAGATCCGATCCCGGGAGTCGGCGATGATGCCCCTTGCAGTTTCCGTGCTTCCATTATTGCCACCGGGAAAACTTGTGATGCTGCCGAATTGGAGCCAATCCTTAGCAGCGCCTGTGCGGTAATCAAACGCCACGATAAAAAGATCGTCGGTTCCGCCGGTCATCACTTCACCGACCGACCCAAAAGTCGAGCCAGTGCAGTAAAGTGAGAATTGGTTGAGGGCCATCGCTTGGCAAAATTCCGAAGCCGAGTGGTCTCCACCCGGACCAATGTTATTTGCACCCAGCTGAGTCTTCCAGATGATCTCACCGAAAGCATTCGTTTTCATGATCAAAACATCTTGGGCACCAGCATTCGTGTCAGCAAATGAACCCGTTGTCCCGCCGGCCCAGTAGAGATTCCCCTCGTCATCACCTATGAAACTATTAAGGCTATCGCTGCCGTTAGTGGAGGGAGCGTACGTCGCGCCATATTGTTTTAGACTAAGTGATGTGCCGGCCGAATTGAGTCGCCATAAAAAGAAATCACGAGACCCTGCATGGGCTTCCCCAAGTGAGCCTCTGGTGATGCCACCGATTGAAATAGTGCCACTTCGATCAACAACGACCCCCGAAATGTTCTCGGTATTACTACCTGCGAGTGCCGGGCGGCCGAGTAACGGTAACGTGACTTGGCCAAGTTGTCGCGTCCAGACGACCGCACCTTCACTCGTGATCCGAGTGGCGAAGGCGTCCCCTGATACGTTGACCCCCTCGAGGGGTGCCACTTCTCCGGTGGTGGTACCGGAAGCAATCAAATCACCGTTGGGCAATAAATCC
>JAIXOY010000054.1 GCA_027486525.1 Pseudomonadota bacterium | reverse complement strand
TTCCATCAGCAAACGGAAGGGGATATTACAAATGCCCGCCATCGGAGCGAGGATCAAGCGGGAGCTGAACTGGATGTGGCCTAATTTCACGGGCGTGGCGAAGGGACGAAACCGATCGAGTTTAGCCGTTAGGGCGGGCGAAAATGGAGTAGCTGGCGATGACACGCAGAAGCACCCTGAAAATGATTGATCTTCCAGAGGCAGAAGTAGAGAATTTTGTCTTTCTCGTCAAGGGGCGTCATGGGGTCTGGGCGGCATATTGTTTTTGACTGTGATGGCACACTGCTGAATACACAAGGCCAGGGGCAACCTTATGAGGGCATCCCTGAGCTTTTGCATCGTCTCATGGCGGCCGATTACCAGTTGTATGTATGGACAGGTCGTGATCGGCCGTCCACGCTAAGGCTACTCCAAGAGCACAATCTCATGCGCTATTTTCAAGATCTGCGAACCGCGAGTGAGATGACGCCGAAGCCCCATCCGCAAGGACTGCAAGACATGTTGAGCGGCGTTGACCCTAGCTTAGTTGCTGTTGTGGGTGATTCGTGGACTGATATGAAAGGCGCGCGGTTATTTGGAGCTTATGCTCTCGGTGCGACGTGGAATCCTCAGGTTTCTAGCGAAGCTTTAACAGAATTTGGAGCGCATGCACTCGCCGCCACCCCGCGAGACTGCTATGATACGCTCCTTCGATTACTGCAAGGATGATTATTTATGCTCGATACCCTTAACGAAAAATTCTCCGATGCCTTCCGCAGTCTTCGCGGTAAAGCGAAAATTTCAGAAGACAATATTGAAGAAACCCTCAAAGTGGTTCGCACGGCCTTGCTGGAAGCCGACGTTAACTTCAAAGTCGTCAAAGAGTTCATCGAAAAAGTGAAAGTCGATGCCCTGGGTGAGAAAGTTCTCAAAGGCGTTCAGCCTGGGGAACAGTTCATCAAAATCGTGCACGACCAACTGACAGCGTTGATGGGCGACACACATCAAGAATTGAATCTTAATGTTCCAAGTCCAGCGGTGATTTTGATCGTCGGTTTGAACGGTGCGGGTAAAACCACGTTCACCGGAAAGCTCGCTCTCCACTTGCGGGGCAAGCTCAAAAAAGATGCCCTGATGGTGCCCGCGGACAACTTCCGTCCGGCCGCGAAAGATCAGTTGATGACCCATGCTCGCAACTTGGGCGTAGACTGCTTTGATTCCGATCTTTCCATGACTCCCGCCAATATCGCGCTCGCCGCGATCGAAGAGGCCAAACGCCTGCGCAAAGATGTGGTGATCATCGATACTGCCGGTCGCTTGCAAGTTGATGAAGAGCTCATGCAGCAGTTGGTGGACGTTCGTCGTGTGACGAATCCCACCGAAGTTCTCCTCGTGGCCGACGCCATGACCGGTCAAGAGGCCGTCAACGTCGCCAAAGTTTTCCACGAGAAAGTGCAGCTCACGGGCGTGGTTCTTTCAAAAATGGACTCGGACGCGCGCGGTGGTGCTGCTCTTTCCATTCGCCACGCGACGGGCGTGCCGATTAAGTTTGTCTCGATGGGCGAGAAGCTTAAAGACCTTGAGCCGTTCCACCCCGATCGTCTCGCCAAGCGCATCCTCGACATGGGTGATGTTCTCACCCTTGTAGAAAAAGCCCAAGACGCCATCAACGAAGATGATGTCACCGGCATGATGAAGAACCTCGAGAAGGGCCGCTTCACCATCAGCGATTTCGTTCGTCAGATGGAGGCCATCAATCGCTTGGGTTCTATGGGGTCTATTCTAAAGATGATTCCTGGTATGGGTGGCATGCTTCGTCAGATGGGAGACTTGTCTCCTGCTGAAAATGAAATGAAAAAGATGCGCGTGCTGATCAACTCGATGACGGCCAAGGAGCGCGAAGACACCAAGCTTTTGAAGCAAAATACGCGCATCGCCCGTATCGCTAGGGGCGCGGGCCGACCTGAGACGGACGTGCGGGACTTCCTGCAGAAGTTTGATCAAATGGAAAAAATGATGGTGGGGATGATGTCCATGATGAAAGGTGGCGCGATGCCCAACCTTCCCGGCATGGGCCCAGTGAAAGGATTTCGCCAAGCGCCAAAAGACGCTCAACCCTTCCAACAGGGACCAGACAAGACGAAAGCCAAGAGACCTTTTGGGAAGAAGTATTTCTAGCGCTCTGTTAAAGAGTCGAAATGTTTGACTTCCCTCGGGACGAGCGTTAAAAATGGCGTTCAATAATTTGAGGAGCATTTCAATGGTAAAGATTCGCATGACACGTTTGGGCCGGAAAAACCTTCCGATCTACTCGATCGTCGCTACAGATTCACGTTCACCTCGTGATGGTCAGTTCCTGGAGAAGTTGGGGCAGTACAACCCTAAGGCACCAGAAACTCTCAAGAGCGTAAATGTTGAAGGTATTAAGGCTTGGTTGAGCAAAGGTGCTCAACTCTCTGATACCGTAAGAACTTTGCTTAAGAAGAACAACATCAAGTTATAATGGTTGGGATTCTCCCGACTGTTTTAACCTAGGACGTTGTTATGAGTGAGCTGAAAGATTTGATGGTGTATGTCTCCAAAGCCTTGGTGGATATGCCAGATAAAGTAGAAGTGAACGAGATTTCCGGTGAGCAAACCACCGTTCTCGAACTCAAGGTCGACAAGACGGATTTGGGGAAAGTGATTGGCAAGCAAGGCCGTACTGCTCGCGCTCTTCGCACCATCCTGAATGCGGCTTCTACTAAGCTTCGTAAGCGTTCGGTGCTCGAAATCATCGAATAGCGATTCAATCGATACTCAAGGAAATCCTGGTCCCTCTCAAGAGTGGCCAGGATTTTTTATTTTATGGCCTCATCCAATCGCGTTCTCTTGGGATACTCCGCTAAGCCCCATGGTCTGAAAGGCCATGCTGTGTTCGTTTTGCCCTCAGGCAAAGACACCCACCTGAAGGTTGGTCACCAAGTTTGGCTACAACCAGTAGACCGCTCTGAACTTCCTAAAGATGGCCGC
>JAIXOY010000192.1 GCA_027486525.1 Pseudomonadota bacterium | reverse complement strand
GGGAGTGGCTGAGGGCTTTGGTGGCGGCAAAGATTTTTTGCTGCCTTTAAGCCAAAAAGCAATTCCAGCAGCGACCAAAGCAAGCAACAAACCTAAGAGGAGGGCTTCCATAAAAATCCTTTCTGTATTGGCGAGGATTAGAAACTAGTGCGAGGGCGATAGTAAAGGGCCAGATAGTCCCAGACCATACGCGCTGTCGCGCCCCAGAGGATATGAGTCATTGAATTGTTATTTTTTTGGTCAAGATAACGACCCGCTGTGATGGGCGTCATAAAAACATAATGAGGTTTACGCCCGTTGAACAGACCCCAACTCCAGCGATCTGGATGATTGATTTCACACCAAGGCACAGCCAACAAATCATTCCACTCACCATTTGAAATGGCCTTAGACATAAACTCATCCAAAGGTATGAGGAGATCAGCGACGACGGGTACGATCGGTTGCATCCTCGCTGTATTCACAGGGTGCAACAGTCCATGACAGCGAATGGTATCAGCGCTCAAACCACTTTCTTCCGTGTACTCACGCTGGGCCACTTCGAAGGGATGCATTTCTGTTGGCTTACGATGACCGCCAAAAAAAGCCATCTGCCCAGCGTGTGTGGGCATCGTGAGACTGCGTTTAATCAAAATCAGATGAGTTTCGGTGGTCAATAAAACGGAAGCACCGGACCATGACCAGGTGGTATCAAAAGCAGGAAAATTCAGTTCATGCGTCGTCGTCATCAGTTTGAACTTATACAGGCCCTGCGTCAGTTCTTCCAGGAGAAAGGCTTCCTAGAAACTCTCACT
The DNA here is from genome assembly GCA_027486525.1 of Pseudomonadota bacterium. Classification (GTDB taxonomy): domain Bacteria; phylum Bdellovibrionota; class Bacteriovoracia; order Bacteriovoracales; family Bacteriovoracaceae; genus UBA6144. The sequence goes on along the minus strand of JAIXOY010000192.1, from coordinate 20,313 downwards.
CCACCCCTTGTCCAAAATCCTGGAATGGAAACCCATATCCATCCCTTCCAGGCCTACTCTGTACGTGAAGGCCAGAGGCGCGAGCTGTACTTACACACCTCTCCAGAATTTTGCCTAAAAGAGTTGTTAGCCGATCATGCGGCGGAAGGTTTGTCACAAATTTATAATCTCTCCTACTGCTTTCGCGACGAGCCCACTTCGCCGATCCATCGTCCGCAATTTTTGATGCTCGAGTGGTATCGCTTGAACATGCGCTATGAAGCCATCATGGATGATTTGGAAGCGCTACTCACATGGTGTATCGGCAAGACTCCGGCACCATTGCGCGCAGAGATTAAGGACCAAACACTCCAGCGTCTCACCATGGAAGAACTGTGGCTTGAGACTGTTAAGCGCAGTCCTCTTGATTTTCTTGATGCCACTGAATTGCGTGCATTAATAAAAAAAGATTTCCCAGACGTGCCTCTACCCTCGGTAGATTTAGCTTGGGATGATTTATTCTTTTTACTTTATCTCAACAAAGTCGAACCGCAGCTGCATCGCTGGCCATTGCTTCTTGTGAAAGAGTTTCCCGCTCCACTAGCGGCGCTCTCTACTCTCAAGGCAATTGACCCACGAGTCTGTGAACGCTTTGAAGTTTATGTTAATGGAATTGAGTTGTGTAACGCCTATAACGAACTCACTGACCCTGTCGAACAACGTCGTCGTTTTACGGAACAGACCCAAGAGAAGAAATCGCTCTATGGATATCAGCTTCCCGCACCGGAACGTTTTTTGGGTTCACTGGATCGCGGACTACCACCGAGTGCAGGAATCGCTCTCGGTGTTGAACGTCTGTTGCATTCACTCTTTGAGGTCGAGAATCCGTTTTTCTACTGAGCGTCCTGCAATCCATTCATCACAGTCTGCAGCTTAATCACGGCATCTGATTTGATGTGCTGGAGATGGGCTTTCTTCGCCCAATTCAAATGCACTTGAGCATCAGGATTCGCACGAATGGTGCCCTTCCAAATATTCGGAAACTCTGTCGCAAGTTGCGCTGACATCACCGCGTACCAAACCCGAAAGTCTTCTGGTTTCGCTTCAAGCGCATCGAGCATTTCCAAAACTTTTTCAGTCACAACACGCTTGATAAAAAACAAGTTGCCTTGCTTCAACGCTTCTTCACTGAAAGCAAGTGCGAGATATTTTTTTGTAAAGGCCTGGGTCCAGGTCAATAACTTCGCGGACGGCTGCTCTTCATAGTTCTCTAGTGAAGCGTACACATCATCCAAAACAACTCCACGGTAAACACCCTCACGTGTGCCTCCACCTTCAAGCACGTTCAACCATTTAGCCAAATCTTCTTCACGCGCTGGAGCACGACGAGTCGCTTGAAAAAGTTCTTTCAAATATGCCACTTCATAGCTGCGCCGTTTTTCAGCTGGAAGTGCGTCAAACTCTTTACCTTGCTTACGCAATTCAGAATCCATTTTGTAGACTGAGGCATCAGTATTTTTACGTTCGAGTTTTGGCAGAGCTGGTAACGGGATTTCTGTTGGACCAGGTGGAAGCGGAGCTTCGCCTAAGAGACCATTGGTTCCTTTCTCACCCACAATTTTCATCAACAGCGGACGAACCGACGCCTTCCAACCTGTCTCAGGGTAGGCATCTTGGGCCAAAGCTTGGAAACTTATGAGAGCAATGCTGAGTAAAACAATCAATCTCTTCACGGGCCCATCCTTGTTAATGTCTCTATGTTAAAGGCAATCGCCCGTTCTCATAGGAAAAAATCACCTTCGCGCCCAAGATTTGAAAAGAGGCTAGAATAAGAGGACTAGAGGGGGCAGGATGCTCGACTTTTTCCGTTTTAAAAAAAGCCAAACCACAGATACCACAGCAACAGAAACTCGTGAGTTGCTGCAAGACATGCTGAACAAGATTGATCTTCGTTTCAACGAACTCTCGGCGCAAGTCCGTGAGGTTGAACTTTGTGTGAAAGACTTGGAAGTAAAACTTCTCACGAAAGATCTTCGAGACAAGCAGCAGCTAGGTGCCCTTCATTACAAGCTCCATGAGCGTGTAAATCCCAAAGCAGAGCGCGATATTGAGGGTGTTGAGTTAGAGCTCGCGCTTAAGAAACGTCTCTCGCGCGATCAATAATTACTGGATGTCAACGATGCGACCAACGAGGTCGTAGTCCAAGACTTCAGTGATCTCGACCTTTACGATCTCACCGGCTTTCGCCATCCCATCATTGATAATCACTTTGCCGTCGATGTCTGGCGCTTGACCAGCGTGACGACCTTGCAGCAGCAAATCAGTTTCTTCGTGAGCACCCTCTACTAATACATCGATAATTTTACCGACGTACTCTTGATTCAATTCACGAGCGATTTCTTTTTGGGCTTCATAAAGAGCTTCGAAACGAGCTTCGATCACATCTTCAGGAACTTTACCGCTCAAGCGAACAGCCGGAGTTCCCTCTTCGTCTGAATACTTAAAGACTCCGAGATGATTGAAACGGGCAGCTTTCACACCTTCAAGCATCGCTTGGAAGTCTTCTTCTGTTTCTCCTGGGAAGCCGACAATAACCGAGGTGCGAAGAACAATGTTCGGCACATGTTCGCGTAAGCGAGCAATTTTAGCGTGGATCAACTCTCCCGTCGCGCGACGATTCATGCGACGAAGGACACCGTCAGCAAAATGCTGGATCGGCATATCAAGATACTTGGTGATCTTCGTTGAACGTGCCATCAACTCCATAACGTCTTCCGTAAGATCATCTGGGTAGAAGTAAAACACACGGATCCAATCAACACCCTCCACTTTCTCAAGCTCTGAGAGAAGTTCGTAGATCATCGGGTTCTTACCTTCCTGCTTACCGCCGCCCGCAAGGTCTACGCCGTAATCAGAGAAGTGTTGTGAGATAAAATTCAATTCACGCACGCCTTGTGACGCAAGGTTCTTCGCCTCTGCGACGAGTGAATCAACAGTGCGAGAGCGCAACTTACCGCGCAACGTAGGAATGATGCAGAAGGTGCAGTTACGATTGCAGCCTTCGGAGATTTTCAACCATGCCATGTAGGCTGGAGATGTGTTGAGGCGCGGATCGAATTCGGTGTGAATGTAGCGCGGGATTTCAACGAAGCTCTTCTTCTCAAGCTTGCCTTCATCGAGCGCTTTCAGAAGAGGTACGATCTTGTGATACTCACCGGTGCCGATGAACATATCAATTTCCGGCATCTCACTTTCTAGCTCACCGTGGTAACGTTGGGCCATACAGCCGCTCATCACAAGCGCCTGGCATTTCCCATCAATTTTAAATTCAGCGAGATCCAAGACGGTATCAATCGATTCACGCTTCGCAGCCTCAACGAACGAGCACGTGTTCACGATGATGACTTCTGCGTCTTCAGGTTGTTGTGCGATAGTGAAACCATCCAACTTCAAGTGGCCAAGCATGACCTGTGAGTCGACCAAGTTTTTTGAACATCCAAGAGATGTGAAAAACAGGCTCTTCTGCTTGAACAAACCATCATTTGAAACGATAGACATGGGAACTCCGCTTAATGTGAATCACGGGTTTTTAGCCCCCTACGAGGCAAAAGTCCATGAAGAGACCCCTCTCAGGCGGTAAACTTTACAGGCTTTGGGCTCCAGAGCACTGTTTTCTGCTATAAGTACGGTTCATTTCATAGTGGGATTTGCGCGGGGGGCGGCCATTGGCCGGAGCGGTGATGCGTGTCCTAGTCCTTCAGATAGAAACAGCCCATGGATTCACGGTTTCGCAAAGAAGCATCCACCACCATGTGGGCGACTTCGATACCATTCCGTAGTCCAATCAAACTGTCGTCAAGCACGGCATTCTTATAGAATTTACCCACTTCATCTTGAAGTTCGCGGAACATGGCACGCGCACGCGCAAGACGGTTGCGTGAGCGAATAATTCCCACATAATTCCACATACTCTGCTTCAATGTGGATTGATCTTGGTTTACCAATGAGAGGTCCACTTCCTCCCGACCTAGCTCCCAACCTTTCACACGATTGGCATCATAGGTCGATGTATCTACAACCCGTGAAAGAATATCTTCAGCTGCGACGTAACCAAACGTTAGACCTTCCAGTAGCGATGTGGAAGCGAGGCGATTCGCACCATGCAGTCCGGTGCACGCCACTTCACCCACAGCATAGAGCCGATGAAGATTAGTGCGACCTTGCAAATCTGTCTTCACACCACCACAAGTGTAGTGAGCTGCAGGCACAACTGGAATCGGATGCTTGGTGATATCGATGCCATTTTCTAAGCAGTGAGCATAAATCGTAGGGAAACGTGTTTTAAGCCAGTCTGTCGGTTTGTGAGTGATGTCCAAGAAGACGCACTCCGCTTTGGTTGTGATCATTTGATCTACGATGGCACGAGAGACGATGTCACGAGGCGCGAGTTCTGCGTCTTCATGGTACTGCTTCATAAATGCTTCGCCGGCGTTGTTCACCAAGCGGCCACCTTCTCCGCGTAGCGCTTCGGAGATCAAGAAACGGCGATTTGAGGCACGGTCATAAAAAGTTGTCGGGTGGAATTGGATAAATTCCATGTTCGACATAAAAGCGCCAGCGCGTTTAGCCATCGCATGGCCATCACCACGAGCACCTTCTGAATTAGAATTGTGCGAGTAAAGGGCGCCAATACCGCCGGTCGCGAGCACGGTGAATTTCGCCATCACCTTACGAACGATGCGAGCTTTTTGATCCCACAAATAAGCACCGACGACTTGGTCTTCTTCGTAGCGCTGACTGATGTCGACACCGTGGTGAGTAGGCGTGATGAGATCGATCGCGGTGTGCGACGTGAGAAATGAAATGGTAGGGAAACGAGCATGATCATCGAGATGGTTCATCATCGCGATCTGAATAGCTTTGCCCGTCATATCTCCGTTGTAAATGATACGATCTCTCGAGTGAGCCGCTTCTCGTGTGAATAGCAATTCTCCATCGTTGCCATGAGCAAACGGAGTATGAACTTTATCCAGTAGAATCTCTTGAACGATTTCACCTGAACGATGCGCTAATAGCTCCGCCGCAGCGAGATAGGATGTCCCTGCACTCGCTTTCATGATGTCTTTAACAAGGTCTTCGCGCTCAATTTTCTCATCACCACTGAAGATGATGCCGCCCTGTGCCCACATAGTATTTGTAATTTCGGGACGTGACTCGCGGGTGACAATCGTCACGCTAAAACCTTTCTCTGCCAATTTCATCGCGGTGGTGAGTCCCGCGATGCCGGTCCCCATGATCAGAACGTCTGTTTGTAGATCGCTCATACAGACTCCGGTTGAAACTTGAACGAGATATCCACCGCTGCTGGGAACTGAGTGATAGCACCGCTACTGACCGCATCCACGCCGGGAATCAGCACAGACTTCACTGTCTGAAGATTGATGCCACCAGAGACTTCAAAGAACTCTCCTGCACGCTTTTTAGAACACGCCGACGCCAACATCTCGGGCGAAAAGTTATCTAAAAGAAAATGCTGTACGCCCAGCTCACGAGCTTCAGAAAGCTCCGCGAGATTATGGATCTCAACAATGAGATTTTTATAAGGCTGATTAAGACCACGAAAAAAATCAACCGCGCCCTTAAGACCCAGGAGTTCTTTGTGATTGTCTTTAATCATCCACACATCCACTTGTGTGAAGCGATGATTGCAACCGCCACCCACTGTAACTGCGTATTTTTCCAGTGCGCGAAGACCTGGCGTGGTCTTGCGCGTATCAAGAACTTTTATTCCAGCGGGAGCAGTGAGATTCACTAGGGCTTTAGTCGCTGTCGCAACGGCGCTCGCTTTATGAAGAAGGTTCAAGGCCAAACGTTCGCCTGTAATCGCAACGCCCCAAGGGAGTGTGCCAGGCAACGAAACAACTGTCCCGGCCTTTAGCTCTTTACCTTCAAACTCCTGAAGTGGGCGTAGGCTCTCTATTAATTCTGGAGCAAGCTTTTCAAAAACGGCACAGAACCACGGCAGGCCCGCCATAATGACATCTGATTTTATTTTGATTTGTGCACGAACAGGAACAACAGGAAGACGCTGCCAGTAGATCCCGACTTCGCCGAATCCATCTTCTATTAGCCAGCTATCGATGTCCCCTGAGACTACGTTTTGCATAGCATCTAGCTATCCAATTTCTTCCTGAAAGGCCATATCGGCTGCACTGCTCCCCGTCTCAAGGTCCCTCTTTTTAGTGACTTGTCGAAGTTAGGGCCGGCGCCCCTCTTGCTCTGACCCCTTTATGCCCCAATCTCCTCTGGTAATCGTTCTATCTACCACACTCTTTTTTGGTCTTTTCCAAGGCACCAAAGTCTTTCGTCCACCCAAGCCCTCGCCGCTTGTCCGCATTCTCCCTGGCCTGCCAACCCATAAAAGCCCAGGCGCTATTCTGTGGAAAGCACTCGTGACTGGCGACGATCGAGGTCTCTCGCGCAGTGATAAGAAAACCTATTACCGCTTGGGGCTTGGACATCTTTTCACACCTTCAGGTGTACATCTTGCGACTCTCCAACCACTCCTCAAACACTTTCATAATCTCTCTGGATTTTTCGCTCTCATCGGACTTCTATCCACATTCCTTCCGGGGCTGCAGGCTCTTGCCCGCGTGGCTTGGGTCAAGCTCGTCCCCGGAGGGGCCAAGTGTTTAGGGGTCTTCATGGGTGTTATGCTGCTGGAAGGAGCGCTTGTCTCTTGGAAGCTACATCCTCTTAGTTGGACTTGTAGTTGGCTTTTCTTGGGACTCAGTTGGTTTGCTCCGCCACGCTGGAGATTGTTATGGTTTGTCTTAGCGCAAATGCTCTTGTGTTGGGTTCTTCAGCAACCCTTCTCTCTCTTGTCACCAGTGGCAAATCTCTTGACCACGCTTCCGTTGATGCTTCTTTTTCCCTTAACACTTCTCTTTGCAGTCATCCCATCATTTTTCTTTCATACGTGGATTGAAGCGGCCCTTACGCTCTTTCACGAAAGCGTTCTCTGGTTTGATCAAGTCCATAGGTTCCTACCCGCACTTACACCTCATGCTGGGCATCTCATACTCATTCTGAGCTGGTTAGTTCTGCAAAATCGCCAACGCTGGTGGCTTGCGATCATTCTTCTAGGCTTAGCATCACCCCTGGAAACATTTAAGAAAACTTCTCCCTCGCTCTCTCAGTGGGAAGCTGTGCCATCGGTGCTGGGGTCAGAGGGATTGAGATGTCGCACTAAATGGAAAGAAGATAGATGGGAAGAAAACTGTCGCCCCACAAGAACTGTGAGGCGACGAAGAATCAAAACTAAGAAACTTTCATACCTGCGATAACTTTCTCAAAAGTCTTCTCTTCGCGAATCGCGTACATCAAGTTGCGCTTCACGTTGGCGTTCGACTTGTAGAAGTGAGCAAGATCATCACGCTTCATGCCTGATTGAGCTGCCATCTCTTCAACTTTAACGTCGAGATCGCTCTCAGTCGCTTCGACGTTGAATTTTTTAGCGAGCTTATCGAGGATCAAACCTGAACGGACTTGGAACTCGGCTTTTTGATTTACGTCAGCGGCCCAACGCTCAAAGTACATGCCGATCATCTCGTCGTTGAAACCTTGTTGCTTCAATGTGCGGCTCAGGTCTTGGCGCACGCTTTGCTTTTGGTCTTCAACCAAAGCCTGAGGTACGTCGAACTTATTGTCTTCGATGATCTTCTCGAGGATTTGCTGTTGGAGTTTCGCTTGAACTTCGCGCTTCTTCTGCACCGTCAGACGATCCGTGCTCTTCTTGTTGAAGTCGGCCACAGACTCGTAACCGAGTTCTTTCGCCAATTCATCAGTCAGCTCAGGGAATTTGCGCTCTTTGATTTCAAGCAAATCGACTTTGAATTTAACGGGCTCATTTTGCAAGTCAGCTTCGTGGTAATCTGCTGGGAAATTCAAAGTGATGACTTTGGTTTCACCTTTCTTCATGCCGATCATGCCGTCTTCGAAGCCTGGGATGAACTGGCCTGAACCGATTTCGAGCATGTAGTCAGTGGCTTTCATGTTATCTGGCTTAGTGCCGTCCTTACGCTCGCCTTCGAAGTTCAATACTGCGCTCTGACCTTTCTTCAAAGTCGCACCAGCTTCAGTCACTTCAGCGAGTTCAGCCTTAGCACCCAAGAACTGCTTCTTGAGGTTTTCGATGTCTTCCGCGCCGACTTTATCGTCGTCTTTCTTGAAAGTGTATTTGCTGAAATCTTTCAATTCGAATTCAGGCACGATCTCAACTGTCGCTTCGAATGCAACGTTCTTGCCGCCTTCGTACTTCGTGTTCGCGAATGATGGGTAGCCAACAGCGCGGATGTTTTCTTTCTTAAGAGCTGCGTAGAATTCTTCGGACACGAAACGTGAAAGAGCATCGTTCTCAACTTGTGGGCCGAACAATTTCTTCACCATGTCCAACGGCGCTTTGCCTTTGCGGAAGCCTTTCAAGTTCGCATTACGTTGCTTATCAACCAGCGCTGCTTGGATTTGTTTTGTGAGGTCGACTTGCTCGTAGTTGAAAGTAAATTTTTTAGTACAACCGTTCAGGTTTTGAATGGAATAGCTCATTAAAATCGCCTTGTTATATGAAAAGAGGGTCCCAAACTAACATAGCGAGGTTAAAAGTCAATTTGAGGGATAGACCACACGCATCAAGTAGAGACCTTCAGGTGGAGCAACAGCCCCTAACCGCTCGCGACGCGCAGAGGCAAGTGACACAGCTATCTCGGAAACGGGAATTTTCCCTCTGCCAACGCTCCAAACGGCTCCCACCATCATCCGAACCATTTGCTTAAGGAAACCCTCGCCGTGAATACGAATCTCATAGACCGGGCCATGAAATGGAAAGGGCGAACCGCCTGGTGCAACTTCAATCAGTTCGCACGAGTGAATCGTACGCACGCTAGAGTTAATTTCAGTGCCTTCGGTATAGAAATTCACAAAGTCGTGACGACCTACAAAGAGTTTACAGGCCTCACGCATCTTCGCCACATCGAGAGGGAATCCATAGTTCGCCACTAGCTCGCCCGCCAAAGGATCGGGATAGGAGTGTTGAATGAAAAAGTACGAGTAGTACTTCGAGATCGCATCAAAGGTCGGTTGGAATGATTCAGCACAATTCTCACAGGCCACCACTCGAATGTCAGGCGGAAGGAAAGTATTAAGTGCTTTCAAGAGATTTTCAGGATTGATGACGAGAGGAATATCCATACGTGCAACCTGGCCACGTGCATGGACGCCTGCATCCGTGCGACCCGAGCCGATGCTGCGAACTTCTGAGGATTTTGAGACGGCAGCCAGGGCTTTGTTGAGCTCACCTTGCACAGTAAGCCCTTCGGGCTGAACCTGCCATCCTTGAAAGCGAGTGCCTTTGTAGGACAGCGTAGCCCGGTAGCTTGGCATTTTAGGCTTCTTGTTCTGGATCGTTTTTCCAGTCAAAAATCCCGACAAACTTCTCTTTGTTAAATGCAACATAGAGAAGTGACGAGAAGACGTAGAAGGTGATCAAAACGAGAACCATGATTTCTTCGTAAGCGAACAAGCTGGCAATCACGAGGAAGATGATCATCAAAACTTGCTTCTTATGGTTTTTCACCCAAGGAGAATTTTTGAAGCTCGGAAATGGCACACTCGAGATCATGAGGATTGAATAGAAAAGAAGATAGAGCATAACAACAGGCATGAGTTCTGCGATCTGCGGAAATTTAACCGAGATGAAAACTAGTCCTGTCACAGCACACGCGCCACCAGGGATCGGTAGACCTTGAAAGTAGTCGCTCTTCACGCGATCGATGTTCGCGTTGAAGCGGGCCAAACGAAGGGCACCACATAGCATGAACAAAAATGCCAGAATCATTCCCGGACGCCCCGACTCTTGTAAAAAGCGGAAGTAGAATAAGAATGCTGGAGCGACACCAAAAGAAATCAAATCAGAGAGTGAATCAAATTGCTCACCGAAGCTCGACTGAGTGCCGGTCATACGTGCAACTCGACCGTCCATGCTATCAAACACCGCTGCTAGAACGATGAAGATGCAAGCCAAGTAGAAATTACCTTTGAAGGAGAGCAGCATAGCGGAGTAACCGCACGCCATGTTTAAGGCCGTGAAGGTGTTCGGAAGAAAGAAGGCGAGTTTGCGTTCATTAAAAGCCATGAAAGGTCCTCATTCTTGAGTCTTAAAGACAGCGAGGACTGTTTGGCCTGCCGTAATTTTTTCGTTTTCAACAACTAGAATATCACTGGGTTGTGGAACATAGACTATCAAACTTCCCCCAAAAGGGTAATAGCCAAAACACGCTGCCCCACGTCCTCGGTCGCCCGACTTCATCCAAATTTTGGGAGTTCGACCAATCTCACATTGTAGAAATCGCAAACGACTTGCTACACCATTTTTTGAACGAAGAACCAAATCAGTCTTCTCGAGAGGGCCACTCTCATCGGTGGTAATGCTTGCCAGGTCTTTGCGATTCGAACGACGGCCTGGGTAGCTCTTCAAAAACTCCATCTCACAAGAGCTAGGCAGATGAAGACCCCAGTTATTGGTGTAATTCATCCGTAAGCGTAACTCCCCGTAAGTGAATCCCGCCTCAGGGTCAGTCCAGGTGCCAATCTTCACGACCTCTCCATCTACTGGAGCAAGGAACATCTCGCCATCACTTCTTAGCGTTTCACGCCAAAGGATATCACGGCGACGGTTAAGCCACAGCCAGCCTCCACCTAAAAGCAAAGCCGCCCACATGGCCAGCCCAGACCAGTAAAAAAAGGCATAGACCATCGTTGCTGTTGTCAGCAGTACCCATTTCTTTTTGAGAAAAAAGTTTCGTCTGATCATACGCTAGGTTTGAACTCTTCTTCCGGTGGCCTGAAGTAGTACAGGTCTTTGAGAACCACATTCGTTTTAAGAGCTGTCTTTATTTCTAGAATACGATCAAGCAGGAAGCCTTCGGTTTCTAAAGCCTGAGGGATCTTTTCGCGCATTTTTTCATCAAGCGCTGATGAGTGGTGAATGTAGATATTCCCTTCCCACGAACGAGCTAAGAAATCTTTTTCTGATAGCAAGAATGTTTCTCCATTCTTATGTACAAAAATCTCCCCGCGATAGGCTTTCGTTATCCAAGTGTAATCACTCACACCTAGCAAGCGAGGAATCTCAAAGTTGTAGAGGTTGAGCAGCGTACGTCCTTCCAGCCGCATCATGTCGGCAAGGCCATGAGCAATGCGCAAGCCTGTGTAAAACCCTGGGCCTGCTACATAGAGAACATCTGTTATAGCAGCAGGCTTAAATCCTACGGACAGCATCATGGCATGTAGTTCGGCGTGAAGGATTGAAGATGATTTTTGTCCCTCGAGAGTCTTGCGGGCCAACCATGTCCCCTCGTTTCCGAGGAGACCAATGGTTTGGTTATAAGACGTATCGATGAACAGCGTACTCAAGAGATCAGGCGGCTGATGTCGTTAAAGAGTGCGATAAAAATAAGAAGGAACAGGAAAGAAACACCAAACCGTTGCGCCAATTCAAGTTTACGACGAGAAAGAGGTCCACGGTTGATCAATTCAAAACCGAGGAACATGATGTGGCCGCCATCTAATACAGGAATCGGAAACAGGTTAATCACACCAAGGTTGATCGAGATGATCGCCATGAGACGGAAGAACATTGAAAGGCTTATCTGAAATGAATCGCTGGCAACTTTTCCAATCGCCAGTGGCCCACCGATATTGTTCAAGCCCACTTCTTTGGTGATGAGCTTTTTATAACCGGCGACAGTCTTCACGACACCGTCAACAGTACGATTCCAGGCCATCCCCATGGCTGCGAACAAACCTTCAGGAGCAGTTTCACGCATCCGTGGAAGAACCATGCGCTGACCGCTGAACACACCAATCGTCATCACGGTTTTCTTATCCACTGTGCGGGTTTCAGGACGCAACTTCACTTCCTGCGTTTTCCCGTCGCGAAGGAAATTCACAGTAATCTCTTCGCCAGCCTTCACTTTCTGGACACGGGCCCGCAACTCTTCGAAGCCCATGATTTTCTCACCTACTAAGCCTGTAAGAATGTCACCTTGGCGCAACCCCGCTTTATCAGCAGGTGATTGCATCACAATGCTGCCGACTTGGAGATCGATAGGGTAAAGACCCTTTGCTGCCATCCATACCTTAAAGCCCGCTTCATCAGTCCAGGCCGGAACAGCTTCAGAGGTCTTCTCAAGCAACGGCACTTCGTCTGTCTTATTGATATTAGCTACCGGTTGTAACCAAAGTGTCACCTTGCCTAAAGAAGCTTCTTCCAGCGAATAGCCCGGATCATAAACATCTTGTTGGCGAGTAAGGGCAAAGGCCTTGCCAGTTTGATCGACAAAGATAGGCGCCCTTAGCGTTGCAGCCGAATGCTCCATCAACAAATCTATGAAAGCAGTGGCATTGTACGCAGGCTTGATTGAAAGCATCTCACCTTGGCGTTCGACTTTAATTTCGTCCACCATCGATTCGGCTAAGTTCAAGTCATCAAATGAGATAAGAGGCTTACCGTTGATTTCACGGAGAGCATCTCCGCTACGGAAACCCATGTCGTACAACAATGAGCTCTGAGGAATGTTTCCGAAACGAGTCTCAGGGACTTTTTCACCCGAAACAACTAGCGCAAAATAGAGAGCAAAAGCGAGAACCATGTTCGCGAGTGGACCGCCGAAGACGATCCAGAAACGCGCCCACTTCGACTTGTAGTTAAACGCGACCTTCTGTTCTTCCTCGCTCAGTGGCTGTTCACGGAATGGATCATCGCCGAACATTTTGACGTAACCACCAAGCGGAATGGCCGAAATAGCATACTCAGTATCGTTTTTCTTCCACTTGAAAATTTTCGGTCCGAAGCCGATTGAGAAAACTTCCACACGGACACCGAAAAAGCGTGCAAAGAAAAAGTGCCCGAGCTCGTGGAAAAAAATCAACGGCCCGAGAAACAGGATGAAAATAAAAGTGCCTTGAATCATAACGAAGCCTCGTCAGTGGAATTGAACACTAATGAGGAGAGCATAAAAGGGAGCGACAAAAAGAAGACTGTCGATCCGATCATATACGCCTCCGTGCCCAGGGATAAGCGACGAGCTATCCTTGATGTCGAACTGTCGCTTGAGCTTTGATTGTATCAAATCCCCGAGTTGAGCGCAGCATGCGAGAACGAGAAAGAAGATGAGCAATGGCCAAGCAACTGGTTTCACGAAATGGTGCCAATATAGTCCAGTAATTAAAACTGACGCGACAACTCCACCAATAGCGCCTTCCACTGTTTTCTTAGGGCTAACGGCTTCCCACAGCTTGTGTTTACCGAAGGCACGACCCGAAAAATAAGCAAAAGTATCAACCATGAAATTCAAAATCAGCATGGCGCCTAGCAAGAAACGCCATTCAGGATGATGAATGATGTAGGCAATACAAATCATCGGGGCAAGAATCAGAAAGCCTACACCCCATGAACACTTCACAAAGAAGTCGGAGATGAAACCCTTCTTGGAATTGATGAAGAAAAGATAAACAAGTGCCAAGACATTCCAAAGACACGAAAACGAAATGAAAAAGTTAAAAGAAGATTGGCTGATTTGGTAAAAATTGAAAAAAGCATAACCTAGAACATAAGTGATCTGAGAAATAATGTAGCGTCGGCTGGTGCGCTCAAGGACATAGAAGTTCGTCATCAACTCATCGACAACAAAAACTCCCATGAGTCCAATAGCGACGAGACTACTTGCAGTTCCGTACGCCATGCAAATGGCTACGATGATGACTAGAACAGCACCAGAAACGATTCGAAGAGTATTATTGGACATGAATTGATTGAACCTCAGGACGAGGCAGGTTCTTGTCGGCTGTGGGTGACAATCCGCCAAAGCGACGTTCGCGCTTACTTACAGACTCTACGATGCGTTTAAACTCGCTGGCGGTGAAATCTGGCCACTTCGTAGGAGTAAAGCAAAGCTCCGCATAAGCAATCTGCCAGAGCAAGAAATTCGAAACGCGCTGCTCGCCACCAGTGCGAATCAAAAGATCCACATTGCCCGTTTCTGGGCGCATAAGGTGCCCTTCAAGATCGGCTTCCGTCAGCTCTTTGCCCGGATTTTTTGCGATGAATTTATTAACAGCATGGAGCATTTCCATGCGAGCACCGTAGCTGAAGCAGAATGTGAGCTTGAGGCCATTAAAGTCTCTTGTTTCTTCTTCTAATTTGGCGATGAGGGTCTTCGTCTCCTGTGGCAAACGCGACACATTTCCAATCACCCGAAACGAAACTTTGTTCGCCAAAAGTCGGCGACGCTCACGAAGCAAAAATTTATGGAGGAGACTGAAGAGAACGCCTACTTCTTCAGACGGGCGGCTCCAGTTTTCGGTTGAAAATGCATAGAGCGTGAGAGCTTCTACACCAAGATCATCCGCAGCTTGAACGATATCTGAAACAACAGCAGAACCACGAACGTGACCCCAAACGCGCGGACGTAAGCGCTGGTTAGCCCAACGTCCATTTCCGTCCATGATAATGGCGACGTGTTTGATTCCGTGACTCATTAAACAGTCATCACTTCTTTTTCTTTCGCATCAACAACCTTATCAACTTCTTTGATGTAGTTGTCGGTCACTTTTTGAACTTCGTCCTGAACCTTTTTAGATTCATCTTCGGAGAGCACTTTATCTTTTTCTGCTTTCTTCACTTTGTCATTCTGGTCACGGCGTCCGTTACGGATAGCCACTTTCGCGTCTTCACCAAGTTTCTTCACGTCTTTTACGAGAAGTTTACGCTTGTCTTCTGTGAGAGCGGGGAACGTTATGCGGATGAAGTTCCCATCGTTCGCTGGTGTGATGCCGATATTCGCAGCGAGAATAGCTTTTTCGATTTGAGGGATGAGAGTCTTATCGAAGGGCTGTATCTGCAAAACACGGGCTTCGGGGGTGCTAATTTGACCCACTTGTTTCATCGGCGTCGGAGTTCCGTAGTAATCAACGGTAATGCCATCTAACACGTTCGTAGATGCACGACCTGTGCGCACTTTAGACAATTGAGTCTGGAGTGAAGCCAAAGTCTTTTTCATTTGATCATCAAGAGCTGCTTTAACTTCTTTCATCATGGCAAGACTCCTTAGGTATTCTTCGTCACGATCGTTCCGATCTTTTCACCAAGAACGACGCGAGCAATATTTCCGGCTTCAAACATATTAAACACGATAATGTCCATGTTGTTATCCATGCACAACGTGATCGCAGTCGAATCCATTACTTTAATTTCTTTGTTGAGGACGTCCATGTAAGAAAGACGATCGAACTTCTTCGCATCTTTAAACTTCATAGGATCTTTATCGTAAATGCCATCAACCTTCGTTGCTTTCATTATCAACTGGGCGTTGATTTCATTGGCACGAAGAGCCGCTGTTGTGTCCGTGGTGAAGTAAGGATTGCCCGTACCTGCAGCGAAGATAACAACACGTTTTTTTTCTAAGTGGCGAACAGCGCGACGACGAATGTACGGCTCAGCAACTTCTTGCATAGCAATCGCACTCATCACTCGTGTGTAAACATTTCTACGTTCAAGAGCATCTTGAAGCGCCAGTGAGTTAATCACCGTAGCAATCATGCCCATGTAGTCAGAAGTCGAGCGATCCATCCCGGTCGTTGCACCTGCAACTCCACGGTGAATGTTTCCTCCGCCCACAACTACAGCGACTTCACAGCCCGTTTGTTGAAGAGTGGCGATTTCTGCACTGATTGTATTGAGAACTTCCCCGGCTATCCCGTGGCCTTGATCACCGGCCAGAGCTTCACCTGAAAGTTTGAGGAGAACGCGTTTGTACTTCATGGCTAAGCTTCCTCAAAAAAAAGGGGGGAACAAGTCCCCCCTATTTATAACTAGTTCTTGAGACCGCCAGTCATTTTAGCTACTTCTTCTGCGAAATTATCTTCTTTCTTCTCTACGCCTTCACCAACAACGAGCTTGATGAATTTTGTGACGGTGAGTTTTGCGCCAGCTTTCGCCGCCATCTCTTCAACGTGTTTTCCAACGCTGATGTCTGGGTTCTTAACGAAAGACTGTTCAAGAAGACAAACTTCAGAAGCCATTTTGCTAAGTTTGCCCTTAACGATATTTGGAATCATCGCTTCTGGCTTACCTTGCTCTTTTAATTGAGCAGCATAGATTTCAGCTTCTTTTGCTTTGAAGGCTTCGTCGATGTCAGTCCCTCTGATGAACATTGGGTTAGCTGCTGCTACTTGCATGCAGAGATCTTTGCCCAACTCTTCCAGGGTCGCGTTACCTGCAACGTCTTTGTCCGCTTCGATCAAGCAAAGAACAGCGATTTTGCCAGAGTGAACGTAGTGGCCGATATGACCGTTGCCAGTCAAAGTCACTGTGTTCATACGCCGAAGATCAATCTTCTCGCCAATCTTAATGGTCAATTCAGCAACAGTGTCCTTAACGGTTAAACCGTTAGGCATCTTCGCAGCAATGAGTGCGTCTACGTTAGCAGCGTTGGTCGTCACGGCAACTTCAGCAGCAGTCTTTACGAAAGCTTGGAAATCACTGTTCTTACCTACGAAGTCTGTTTCGCAGTTTACTTCAACTGCTGCAGCCGTTTTGCCTTTTACGTAAGCCGCGACTAGACCTTCAGAAGCAATACGAGATTGCTTCTTCGCTGCAGCGGCCAAACCTTTGGCGCGCAACCAGTCGACTGCTTTCTGTAAATCACCCGTTTCGTCGAGAGCTTTCTTACAATCCATCATGCCCGCGCCAGTTTGCTCGCGGAGATTTTTTACGTCTGTTGCTGTGTAAGCCATGTGGTCTTCCTTCCTGCAAAAAAGTCTGTAGTGATTATTCTTCGTCAGCGCCCAGTTTCAAGTCGATGTCTTTCTCGTACTTCTCGAGGATTTCGCGCTCAAGGCTTACGTCTGTGCCGCCGTCTTCGTCACGACGAGCTTTTGCGCCGCCTTCTGCAACTGCATTTCCGAAGTACTGAGTGAAGAGCATGATTGATTTGATAGCATCGTCGTTACCAGGAACGACGTAGTCGATGCCAGTAGGGTCGCAGTTTGTGTCTGTCAAAGCGACAACAGGAATGCCCAGGCATTGAGCTTCTTTGATCGCGATGTGTTCAGTGTTTGGGTCGATGATCACGATTGCACCTGGAACTTTGCGCATGTTCTTGATGCCGCCCAAGTTACGCTCGAGCTTCACAACTTCTTTCTCGATGTTAGATTGCTCTTTCTTCGTGAGGAGTTTGAAGTCGCCGTTCTCTTTCATTTTTTCGACTTTGCGAAGCTTGTCGATAGAAACCGCCACGGTCTTGTAGTTAGTAAGCATGCCACCCAACCAACGTGAAGTTACGTGGTAAGCGCCGCAGTCTTCTGCAGTTTTCTTGACGAGGTCAGCAGCTTGGCGCTTTGTTCCTACGAAAAGAACCGCTTTGCCCGACTGAGAAGTCTTCTTCAAAAACTCGTAAGCTTTTTTTGCAAGAGGAACAGTCTGCTGCAAATCGATGATGTAGATGCCGTTACGCTCACCGTAAACGTACTTTTTCATTTTTGGATTCCACTTGTGAGTCTGGTGACCGAAGTGCGAACCGGCTGCGAGAAGATCCTTAACCTGTAAATCTGACATAAAACTCCTTGGTTGGTTAAATCGAATCACTCCTGACCACTTATGTGGACCACCCATTGGAATGATTAGAGTCCTCCCCGAAAATCGGGGAGGCTGGTTAATTAAAGTCTGAAGTATGTAACACGTAGGGGCGATGATCGCAACGAAAACTAGAGGAGAATCAGCCTGTTACGTCATCTGGAGGGGGGACTAAAACTTGGCGGGGCTTTGAGCCATTTCCGGGGCCTACGATGCCCTTTCTTTCCATGGCTTCGACGAGTTTCGCTGCTCGGTTATAACCAACATTCATGCGGCGCTGCAGCCAAGAGGCACTTGCCTGACGCGTCCTGGCGACAACATCAACAGCTTCGCGAAACAAAGGATCCTCCGGCTGATCATCCCCATCAGCATTAGAATGATCTGCTGTAACTTCAGCCATTTTAGCCGTTTCGATAAAGTCCAATGCAGCTTGCGAGTACTGAACCGGAATAGCGTCGAGTTTCGCTACTAGTTTTTCAATTTCGGCCTCATCGACATAAGCCGAGTGAACTCGCAGGAGATCTACGCCTTGCTTAAAGAGCATGTCCCCTTTACCCAAGAGCTTCTCAGCACCTTGCGTGTCCAAGATCACACGCGAGTCCATGTTTGTAATAACTTTGAACGCGATACGGGTTGGGAAGTTCGCTTTGATAACACCGGTGATGACATCGGTTGAAGGACGCTGGGTCGCAAGAATGAGGTGAATACCCGCTGCACGGGCCTTAGCGGCCAGGCGAGAGACGTTGGTTTCAATTTCTTTGCCGTGCTTAGATTGAATCAAGTCGGCAACTTCATCGACCACGATCACAAGGAAAGGTAGATTGAAGGTTTCAGAATCATCTTCGAAGTGAGGCTTCACGCGGGCTAAGGTTGCTGAGTCAGCATCTGCCACCTTGCGATTGTAGCCTTCGATGTTTCTTACGCCTAACTCACGCAACAGGGCGTAACGGCGCTCCATCTCCTCGACTGCCCAGAGAAGTGCCACCGAAGCCATTCCGGCGTCAGTAACTGTAGGCATGATGAGATGGGGCAATGTCTGGAACAATGCAAGTTCAACAGACTTTGGATCAATCAAAATGAGTTTAAGACGTTCTGGTGAATTGCGTACGATGAGCGAGACGAGCAATGTATTAATGAAAACAGACTTACCAGAACCAGTCGTACCCGCAACCAACATGTGCGGCATGCTGGTTAGATCGACGACAGACGGACGCCCGTAAGCATCTTTACCCATTGCGATGGGCAAGCCATGAACTGATTCACGGAACTCTGTCGTTTTGAGAACTTCATCGAGGTAGATGAAGTCACGAGGATTTCTAGGTACCTCTACACCCACTGTGGTTTTCCCTTTCATCGGATACACCATACGGATAGGAGCACCTGAGAGCGCGAGACTCACGTCATCCGCGCGGTTTGAAACGCTGGAGACTTTTACGCCTGCGCCGAGGTTCAATTCAAACGTATCAACGACCGGGCCCTTCATCACTCCCACAACTTGTGAGTTGATGCCGAACTCTTTGAGTTTATCTTCGATGATACCACCGATGTGACTGAAGTATCCCGAGTCAGGATCTTGCACACGCACCCGGTGCGTGGTTGATACACAATCAATAAGGTCTTCCGCTGGGAAGAATGGCGTCGTAACTTTAACAAACGGCGAAGCTTTACTTACGATCTCTTCGTCTTCTTGACTTTCTTCTTCATCCTCGGTGACCGCTTCATCCGACGTATCGTCTTCGAATTCAATTTCTTCGTCTTCTTTCCCTTCAATTTCCTCTTCTTCAACTTCAGCCACCGGCGCCTCTACATTAGGCTTCGCGATTGGTGCAACAGGAGTAACTGGCGTTGGCATCGCTGCGGGTGAGGTATTTCTGTAAGCATCGACCTTGATCGCAGGAACGACTTTTCTAAATTGAAGTTTCTCACGAAGAAAGCTGACTTGAGCTTTTGACCAATCACGGATCGCTTCAGGGTTCCATTCAGGAATCTTCAAATCGCCCTGGCGAACACGTGAGGCCACGCGAATGAATGTCTTCCCGATACGCTTAGCATTCTTCTTAAATGAAGCCGGTGCGATCAAGTAGTACATCGCAAGGCCATGCGAAACGATGGAGACAAACAATCCAAACGCCGTTGAGTTCTGGCGCATGAATGTTGCGAGACCTTCTCCGATTGTTTCTGGAAAGAGCACATAACAAAGCAGCATCATGCCGGTGACTGGCAGGATCGCGAGGGGAGCTTCAGACTTTGCATTTTTCTTGGTGAGCAAGAATGAGTACACGACGGCAAAAGCTACGAATCCAGCGAACACCCAAATACCGCTATAAAAACCAATATGTGCCAAAAGCGATATCAGATAGTAGCTGGCCGCATTAATGCCTGTGTTGATTGAAGATATCTCGTAGAAGTTATCAGGTAGACGATCTTTGAAGTAAAAGTAGATCAGATTGAGAAACGCGACAGCGAAAAGGCTAACGAGCTGAATTTTCAAAATTTTTTGCTTCATGTCTTAATTGTATGAGGCGACATGGCAAAAAAAAAGCCCTCTTTCGAGGGCTTCTTAAAATAAGGTGGGTGCATCTTGCTATTCTCACACCTAGTTCCCCAGGCACTACCTTCGCCGCAACTGAGCTTGACTTCCGGGT
>JAIXOY010000163.1 GCA_027486525.1 Pseudomonadota bacterium | reverse complement strand
GCCAGAAGAGATAAAGTGATTTTCATGCAGGTCCTCCAAATGAGGCGACAGCTTCCCTCACTCTTTGATTTTTGGCCAGGGAAAAAAAAAAAAAAAAGGGGGCCCGAAGGCCCCCATTTGTACAACTTACTTGATCACTTTCGCTGCGGCTTCTTTCTGAGACTTGAGTTCAGGCACTTGGCCTGCCCATCCAAACCCATCCGGAAGACCTTTCACGTGGGTCATCAACATCTTAAACGTCTTCTTATCCGTGATCTGCGTGAGATCCACTTTCGAGAGGTCGATCTGAACCGCGACCTGGCCCGCTTCCGCAGCAACCAAAGTGGCTTTCAGCTGGCGCAAAGTACCTTTAATCGTCGCGGTACCTTTCTTGGTGTTGAAGAGTTGTTTCTTCTTACCTTCGAGAACGATTTCGACCGCATCATCCAACTCGACGAGGCCCTTCGCCGTGAAGCTGAGCTTCTTCGCTGGGAAGTCGATCACGACACCGGCCAGAGACTGAGTCAGAAGACCTTGGAGCTCTTTCACAGAGGTCAAGCGAACAGCGATGGTCTGCTTAATCGTGACAGTTTCGCCTTCAGCAACAACCGATGGTGCGCCTGGACGTGTGCCGACCAAAACATCTTTCGGAGCTTGTGCTTTCAATTCGAGAGCGCGGTTCGCACCGACGTTCGCCGTAAACGGAACTTCCGTTGCGAATTCCGGGTTAAGGAATTTCACATCCAGCTGACCTTGAACTGAGATCTTCACGTTGTACGGAACTTGAACCGGCTCTTTGCAAGCGTAAGACTCTGAACGGTAACGTGTGACGTTCCGGCAGACGTGCTCTTGGTAAGGAACTTGCTCACAAACGTTTTGTGCTGGGATCGTGTTGCAGTAAGGAACGGGAACCTGACGGCATTCTTGATCTTGGTAAGGAACTGAGCGGCAGATATCTTCACCTGGAACTGAACGGCACTCTTCACGGTCTGCGCGACGAGTACAAACGCGCTCGCCTGGTTCCTGGTAGCATTCGCGACGGCTTGGACCAGCTTCGCAAACCTGGCGACCTGGGCGTGTGGTACACACAGAGTCACGGCCCGGGATGGTACGGCATTCTTGGCGACCGTCTGGCAATGTCCGGCACTGCTCACGATCAGGAGTAGGTTGAGAACAAACTTGCTCACCTGGTTCCGTGCGGCAGCGCTGTTCACCGGGAACATCACGGCAAACTTGGCGGCCTGGTTGAGTGGCGCAAACTTCTTCGCCTGGAACGCGGTAGCACTCACGACGGCTTGGGCCCTGTTGGCATTCTTGGCGGTAACGAGTCACGGAATCGCAACGTTGCTCGTAGTTCGTGCCACAATCTTGGCGAGCTGGTTCCCAGTGACATTCTTGGCGGTAACGAGTTTCGTTGCCACACTCTTCTGCTTGATACGGGATCTGACGGGTACAAGTAGAGTCGCGCATTTCTGTGCGAGTCCGTGTTTCCGTCAAAATACGTTCAAGGGCGACGTGTTCGTCTGCTTGACCGCGGAAAACAAATTGCGCCGACTCGGTTTGAGCGAACGCAGAAACAGTAAGCAAGATCCCCGTAATGAGGGGCCAGAAAGTACCCATGACAACTCCTTGTTGTTGATAACGCGGATATATGAAGCAAAAGCCATACCAACTAGGTCCGTAAGCTATTCTATTTACTTGACGCAACGCACGGGGCGAGATGGCACTGTGTATTGGTGACAATATTTCTCTACTTCTCCTATTCGCTTCGTTTTGGCCGTTGCTATAAAAGGAACATGAAAAATCTATTCATCACTACGCTGTTCGCCGTTCTCTCCTTTAATGCTTTTGGGTGGGGCAACATCGGCCACCGTGTTGTTGGTCAGATCGCTGAAGCTCGCCTCTCTCCAGCGGCGCTTGCGAAAGTCTATGCCATCACTGGCAAAGAGAGCCTGGCCGATCTGGCGAACTGGCCGGACTGGATTAAATCCGACGAGACCTGGGCGCACGCTTCAGTCTGGCACTACGTCAGCATTCCTGATGGCCAAACCTATGAGACCATTCAGCGCAATCCACAAGGCGACATCGTGCAAGCGATCGAGCGCTTCACGAACGATCTGCGTGATCCGAACTTAAGTCGCCAGAAGAAACGTGAAGCCATCGCTTTTCTCGTGCACCTCATGGGTGACATCCACCAGCCTCTGCACGTCGGCCGCGTTGAAGATCAAGGTGGCAACGCCACCAAGCTCACCTGGTTTGGCGTGAACACCAATCTGCACGAAGTCTGGGACGAGAAACTCGTTGAAATGGAAAAGATGAGCTACGGCGACTACGTGAAGTTCATCGATAAAAAAGACCCTGCCCGCGAAGCCGTCTGGAGAAACGCACCGATCGCGACGTGGATGGAAGAGTCCATGGCGATGCGCTCTTTGGTCTACGGCAATATTCCACCCGTCGTCGCTGACGTCGGGCTGCCAAAATACTGGGAGTACAAGTACTACTACAAAGTGTCCGGTGCGATGAATGAGCGCATGCTCATCGCAGGCGTTCGCTTGGCGGCGTTGCTTGAGAGAAATCTCTGAAAAGTCTCGACACCATTCATCAGCCCGTTCCTCACTGGTGGGACATCACCGATCCCACACCAGAGGTTCTTCGTGGCATCGCTGATCGCTTTAAGTTGCACCATACCTCAGTGCAGGACTGTCTTGATCCGGAGCACTTTCCGAAGATTGAAAAAGTCGGCAGCACGCTCTTCATGATCGTGCGCTGCTTAGACTATGAAGCTCCGCCGGATGCGGATGACCTTTTGTCACTGACCAGAAAAATCGCGTTCTTCCTTGGTAAAGATTTTCTTATAACGATCCATCGTGGGGATCAGCCCTTTCTTAAAGAGGCACGGGCCAACGTGACGCCCGAGCAAACGCCACACGAGATCATGGTTCGCCTCATGAAAAAGTCCGTCGAGTCCTACAACTCGTACTTGGAAAAGAGCGAGCAAGAGATCGAGCGCCTGGAGAAAGAGCTCCTCGGTCGCTCACCGAGTGGCACGGAGTTGATCGCACTCTACAGCCTCCGCTCTCGTCTCTCGATCGTGAAGCGACAGGCGTGGCACACGCTGGGCGTCTTGAAAGAATTCATCACGATTCACTGCACGGAGCAGTCGCCCTGGCTGACTGATCTGCGCGAGAGTGCCGAGGGCCTGTGGCAGTACACGGATGAGCTGATGGAAGACGTGCAAAACTTGCTCGGCCTCCACATCGCACTCTCCGGTCATCGCACCAACGAAGTCATGCGCTTCCTCACCGTCGTGAGCTTGTTCTTCCTCCCTCTGACGTTCATCGTTGGCGTGTACGGGATGAATTTTGAGATTATGCCCGAGCTGACTTGGCGCTATGGCTACTATCTTTGCTGGCTTGCCATGATCTGCGTGTCGGGCTTTATCTTCTACAAAGTGAAGACCAAGGGCTGGCTCGATCGCGAGTGACTACGTTGAAGCGCCGACCTTCAGGCGCAGCTCACGATAGCCCATTTCAAGTGCATCGCTGGCATCTTCGAAATCGTAGAGCGTTCCGACGTGCCGAAATATCTTATACGACTCTTTACTCACCACATCCACTTCCACGTGGAAGCGGTCTTTGACTTGATGGACGACGATGCGACCAAGGAAATAAGGATCGTTGGTGAACTCGACGAGTTTTTCCCACGGGAAGGCCTCACGCATGGGACGCTTCCCAGCGCTGACCTGCCGCCTCCACATCATCCAACATCTTGCCCAGGACTTTCTCGTCAGCTCCTGGATGCACGACGATGAAACGGAGGAAACTTTCTCCCGAACGAACCGACCAGTTGATCATCGCCTCTCCGCGTGTCATCAGCTCTTCGCGGATCGGACGAACGGCGAGGTTCGCTTGATAGGCACGCTTCGGGCGATAGCGGAAACAAACGTTCAAACTTTCCGGCTCATAAAGCAGCTGCAGCCCCGGCCGTTTTTTAATTTCTTTCGCCATCCATTGCGCACGACCATAGAGCGTGTCGACGAGGTGTTCCCAGCCCTCATCCCCCATGGCGCGCCAGGAGAGCCATACCTTGAGCGCATCCACGCGCCGGCCACACTGCAAGCTCGAGGGACCGAGATCCACCGTGTTTTCTTGGCCATCATGGAAGAGATAGTTATTCCCGCCGCCACGCTGACTCGCGAGCAGTGTTCCGTGGTGAGGCGTGAGAATAAAAGAACTCACAAGCCCCGTGCCCAGCATCTTGTGCATGTCCCAGGTCACAGAATCCGCGCGGTCGATGCCTTGTAACTTGATCTTGTGCTTCTTAGAGAGCAAACCGCCACCGCCCCAGGCTGCATCCACATGCAGCCAAAGGTTAAACTTCGCGCACACATCGGCGATGTCGTTGATCGGATCAAACGCACCCAAGACAGTTGTGCCCGCCGTCGCCGCGCACATCAAGGGCGTGAAGCCACGATCTTTCGCGGCGAGGATCAAGCGCTCGAGTTCCGTGGCACGCATGCGGCCCTGGGCATCCGCGGGAACGGGGATCAAATTATCTGTGCCGATGCCCAATTGGTTGAGTGCTTTGAAGAATGAATAGTGGGCTTCTTCCGACACAAACACCGAGAAGCGTGTGTTGCCGTTACCAAAACGGCGCGTCTCCGGGAAACGCGTGTTACGTGCCAGCAACAGGCCGGAGAGATTTGAGTTCGATCCGCCCGTGACCATCAGACCCTCGGTGCGATCCCAGCCAATCACCTTACCAAGATTGTGCACGAGGGCGCGTTCGATCAACGTGGCAATCGGCGCAGCTTCGTAGGTCGCCATCGTGCTGTTGCCCATGGCCGCGACAGCATCACCAATAAATGCAATCGGCAGTGGAGCGGCAGAAAGTTGATTGGCGAACGTCGGATGAAGTGTGTTGCGCGCATGGGCCAGGTAAGCCTTCAAGTCCGCGCGCAGATTTTCCGTGGAACGCCCTTTCT
>JAIXOY010000327.1 GCA_027486525.1 Pseudomonadota bacterium | reverse complement strand
GCATGGTCCTGTGGCGCACTATGCTACATCCAGACCCTATGCATCATTATGATGGGCATGAGCAAACGCCACCCCCACCGCCAGCTCTTGCCGGGTGAAGTTATCGGCCGCCGCTCGCAAACCGTAGTCCTGGCCAGCGCAGTAAACAGCGTCAGCGCCGTAGAGCACGGCGGTTTTCAACTTATCGAGGTTTCCCGCAGGGGCGAGGAGTTCCGGAGTAAAACGTTCCATTGGGCTTTCATTTACCAAAATGCAGTCGTTTGTTAAACTCATTCTAAGATGCTGAAAAAACTCCTTATCGTTCTTCCCCTGGGAACCCTCCTTGCCGGCGGTTTGTGGGTCTGGCAACGGGTCCAAACGAACCCCGAGGGCGTGATTCCTGTGCCCTACGTCTTGCCTGCGGTGAGCGAGAAAATTGCCGTGGACGCTCCCCTGCTCCTAGTCGGCGATCGTATGGCCAAGCGCTTCGGACTTTTTAAAGAAACGCTCTCGCTCGATATCTCCGTCGGACTCTCGAAGCCGCTGAAAACGGGCGTGCTCGCCAGTGAAAACACCGGCCTCCACCGCACCCTGAGATTGCTGGAAAATCTCGAGAAGTGGCCCAAGATCATGCTCTACACCGGTGGCTCCGAAGAACTCGTCGAAGAAAAGTTCTTGACCCGCGAGATTCCAACCATTCGTCGCAACTTTGAGCGCTATGGCGATGATCGCTGGCGCACGCTCTTGATGGTGTGGCCCGACTCGGCCCGCCTGCTCTACGACCCGCTGGTGCGCCAAGTGCTCCCGGCCGAACCGACGGTCTCGACGCGCGAAATGTCGGAAGCCGAGTATCAGGCCCGCCTGGAACTCTCCTATCGCATTTATGAGATTGAACTCGAGCAATTGGTCGATCTGACGCGCAGTAAAGACGTGGTATTGATTTTCATGACGGTGCCCGTGAACCTCGACATCCCACCTAAGAAAACGTGCAGTGTGGCGCGCACCGAAGAAAGCAAACGGGAGCTAGGGGCGATCCGCGAGCTCATTCGCCAGCAAGACTACAAGGCCGCCTATCCCCGCGCCAAGGAGTTGGCCGAGAACACGCTCGCGAATGCGGAGGTCTTGTTTCTCTATGGGCAGGTCGCCCAGCGAATCGGCCGCAGTGAAGAAGCCAAAGGGGCCCTTCGCAAAGCGGCCGCCTTTGATTGTACGAGCTGGCGCGCCAATGAAGTCACCAACAGCATTCTGCGGAAAGTGGCGCGGGCCCACCGGGTCACGCTCTTTGATTTCGCCGATATGGTGGACGACGACTGGCGGAAGAACGCTACCTTCTTTGACGAGCTCTACCCGCAAAATCTTTACTACGAAAAGGCCAGCAAGGCGCTCGCAACGGTCTTGAGAAAAATGCTTAAACTGTGAGGACTCGATGCAAACTTTCGACGTTGAACTGAAGAAAAACGACATCCTCTGCCGCGAAGGCGATGTGGAAACTGATCTCTTCGTGGTCCAATCCGGTGAACTGCTCGTCTGCATCCGTAAAGGCAGTCAGGTGACCGCCATCGCGAAGCTTGGGCCGGGTGAATACATCGGCGAGCTCTCCTTCTTCGATAACAAACCACGGGGCGCTGACATCATTGCGCTTGGCCCTTGCAAGCTCGTCAAGATTCCCGCCGTCGAGATTCGCCAAAGTTTTCCCGCGTGGATCAGTACTCTTGGGAAAATGCTGGCGCTCAAACTTCGCCTCCACGACGACGTCATTCGCAGTAAGGGCATAAAAAAATCCAACGTGGAAACCATCAAACCGCTCAGCATGGACGATCAGCGGATGTACTACCAACTCTTGAGTAAATAAATCCTCTATAAATCCAGTTTTGGCCCCATGCGTCCCGAAAAGGCACCGCTTTTAGGGCGCATCTTGCGCCCGAGGCCCGCTTTAAAGCCGGTTTAGATTGGCACGAGTCTTGAAATACCTTCTGGCAACAAGGGAGTCCAAGGATACGGACTCCCCAGAGCACGAAGCTCTGGAGCCCACACAAGGAGGATCCCATGAAAGCCTTTATTTTCGTTCTCATGACCATCGTTCTCAGTGCCTGCGCTACCCCATCTCGCCACCCCCTTGAAGAAGGTGGAAGCCAGGGTGATTACCAGGCCAAAAACAGCGGCCCCGATCGTTCCCACGCCGGCTACTTCGAAAGAGCTGGAACACGCAACTAACGGCCCTTGTCATTCACGCAGGTCTTACTTATAAAGTCGGCATACATTTGTGTGCCGACTTTATGACGAGGAGACCTCTCTTTGAAGCCCAACTACTCCCAAGCCAACACGCGTTTTCAAAACGTCGATTCCTTCAAAGAATGGACGACCGATGCCGCCGATGAGGTCTACCAAATTTCTCGCTGGGGTGAAGGCTACTTTGCCGTTCACAACAACGGTGATCTCTGTGTCCTTCCCAATAAAGAAGCCAACGGCCCACGCATCAACATGATGGAAGTCATCGAGGAAATGAAACTCAAGAAGCTCGCCTTCCCCGCCGTGATCCGCTTCCACGACATCCTGCGCTCACAAGTCACCAACATCAACGAAACATTCCGTGCGGTCATCGAAGAAGCGCGCTTCAACGGCCAGTACACGGGCGTCTACCCGATTAAAGTAAACCAGATGCGCGAAGTGGTCGACGAGATCGTCGACGCCGGCGCTCCGTTCAACTACGGCCTCGAAGCCGGCTCGAAGCCGGAGCTGATCGCCGCGCTCGCGATGAACACGAACCAAAACTCCCTCACCATCCTGAACGGCTACAAGGACGAAGATTTCTTGCGTCTCGCCCTCCTGGGCAACCAGCTCGGCCGTAAAGTCATCGTGGTGGTCGAGAAATACTCGGAGCTCTTGCAGCTCTTGGATCTGGCGCAAAAAACTGGCGTGGAACCGATGATCGGTCTGCGCGCGAAGCTCGCCACAAAATCGACCGGCAAGTGGGCCGGCTCGTCGGGCGACTACGCCAAGTTCGGTCTCACGATCCCCGAGATCCTCCAAGCTGTTCGCCACTGCAAATCCATTGGCAAAGAACACTGCCTCAAGCTCTTCCACTTCCACATCGGGTCGCAGATCCCCGACATTCGCACCATCAAAGATTCGATCACCGAAGGCTCTCGCATTTTCTGTAAGCTCGTCCAGGAAGGCGCGAAGCTTGAGTACTTCGACGTCGGCGGCGGCGTGGGTGTGAACTACGACGGGACCGGTTCGATTAACTACTCGCTGAAAGACTACGTCGGCGACGTGGTCTACATCTTGAAGCAGACCTGTGACCTGGAAGATGTCCCGCATCCGAACATCGTGTCGGAGTCTGGCCGCCTGGTGACGGCGCATCACTCCTGCGTGATCACGAACGTGTTCGGCGCTATTGAGATCGGGAAGTCGGACTTGCCGACCGACAAGAAGATGAACGAGCACGTGCTCGTGGCCAACATCCGCGACATCTCGGGCGACATCACGGACAAGAACTACAAAGACGTCTACGCCGACGCGCTGAAGATCAAGGAAGACACGGAGAGTGCGTTTAAGCTGGGCGTGCTCAACCTGGAAGAGCGCGCGAAAGTGGAAACGCTTTTCTGGAAAATCTCGCGCGCGGTGGTTGAGCATTCTAAGAAAGATGAATACGCACCCGATGAGATTCTCATGCTGAGAAATCAAATGGCGCAGCAGTACCTCTCGAACTTCTCCGTGTTCCAATCGGCGCCGGATACCTGGGGAATTGGCCAGATCCTTCCGGTGTTGCCGATCCACCGCTTGAATCAAAAGCCGGAAGTACTGGCGAGCATCGCGGACATCACCTGCGACAGCGACGGCAAGATTGATTGCTTCCTCTCGCCGGACGGCCCATCACAAACAGTGCCGATGCATAAACTCAACGACGGTGAAGACTACTTCATCGGTCTTTTCATGACCGGCGCCTACCAAGACATCATGGGTGACATGCATAACTGCTTCGGTCGCTTGAACGAAGTCCACGTGTTCTGCGATGACGACGATCCAACGGACTTCTACATCGAAGAGATCATTCCCGGGAACCGGGCCGACCAGGTCTTGAAGACTCTGCAGTACAACCCGGAGACCATGGCGCAGACCATGAAGTCGAACATCGACATCCAGGTGAAGCGCGGGAAGATCCGTCCTCGCGACGGCGTGGACCTCACGGATTTCTATGAGAACTGCCTGAAGAGCTACACGTACCTGCGCAAGTAGCCGGGGCGCAGTACCTTAGCGCGTCCCGGAAGGCATCATCAGTTCTGAAGGGAGCGCCTTCTTCGAAGAGACGTTCATGATGCTCGCGAGCTTCGCCTGAAGCCGATCCACGCACGTGTCCTGCCGGCAAGACGCGTTGATCATTCCGGGCACACTCCCCGAGAGGAGTTCGTTGACTGTATTGGCGGGAATCTCTCCGAACTGATCGAGGTCGTAGCGGAAGCGCTCATTCGCCGCACTCCCGAGCCCCACGTAGACCGACAAGGCCGCCGCCGAGTTGCCCACGATCTGGCGCTTGCGTGCGGCCGCGCAGCCGCCGAAGGCCACGCCGCGAAGTGCGCCGTAGTACAGCGACCCAAGGAGCGCGCGCTGGACGTGAGGACGGTTCTTCCCGAGCTGGTTGTAGGTGTGGCCGCCGCTCAGGTAGTCGCCGTTAGGAACTGCCCCAGCAATAAACGTGGACGCCGTCAGTGCGAGAGTGTTCGTGAGGATCTCGACGACGGAGGCGTTTTGACAACCGTTGAGGACCTCCGTCAGGCCACAGGTGAGCGCACCGTAGAGCATGTTCCCGGTGCCCTCGAGCCGTCGAGCGATGCCGCAGGCAGCACCCGAGAGAGCGATCTTTGCTTCCGATGGTCCCTCGTCGAGCTTCGCCTGGATCTCATTTATTTTCTGGTCGCATTCGTTGAGGGCGATCAGACCGGACTCGAACCAGATCGGGCCCTCGCGACACGTGAGCTCGCTGATGAGGCCCTGATAGAGGGCCCGCCGCTCGTCGGAGGTGAAGTAGAGAGGCGCCATACTAAAGGAGTAGTTCTTCACGCCGCCCGTACTGAGGATGAGTGCCGCGCCACTGACGACGGACGCCTCCCCGCTGACTTTCTTCTCGATGGTGTCTTTGATCATGTCGGTCGTGAGGGGCGTGACATGCTTGATGGAGGTCGCGTCGGCGATCAGAGCTGGGGTCACGCCGCCGATGCCGCCGAGATCTTGGGTGAGTTCGTGGACGCAGTTGTCGATGAGCTCGCGCGCGATGAAGTCGTGCGACGAGGCGCGGTCAGAGCCGGCCACCAGGCCCCCGTCGGCGCCGAGGTAGTGGCGGTCGGAGCCGTAGGCCGAGACGTACTTCGGTCGGTAGTTCGCCATGAAGCCACGTAGCGGAACGCGGGCGAGGTCGGTGAGGTTCGACGTGCCCGGATACGAATTGCCGAACGCCGTGTTGCACTCGAGGGCAAATTCCCCGTCGCTCAGGCGCTGCCGAAACGGCGAAGGCCGTGACTGCGCGTAGAACTCCGGATCGAGCAGCAACGGTGAATCAAGGTGCCCCTTCCCTTCGAGGCGGTTGAGACTATAGGTGCACTCGGCGATGGCGATGACCGGCTTCTCGCGGGGTCCGGTCTGGGCAGAGTCTGCCAGGACCCAGTTCCACATGCGATCGTAGTTCGCTCCCTGCGGTAGGGTGATGCGCTCAGAGAAATCTGCGCGCCCCAACGGTGCTGCCACCAGCACGACGAAGAACAGGATCAATCGAAGTTTCATAGTTTTCTCCCACTCAAAGGATACCGTGCAGTTAGGCCCGCATCGAGGGAGGCAATTTGCGCCAAGCGAAGGGTCACTTAGGCCCCGGCCGGGCCAGTTTGCCTACGCCGCTTCCTCAAGTGCCTGATCTTTCAAACAGGCATTGTGGCACGATTCATGGATGTCCAACTCCCAGAAGGCAGTACGCCTTCATAAAACGGGAGATCACGATGAAGACCCTCCTCTACTGCCTGCTGATGTTGAACCTTGTTTCCTGCGCCAGCACTCGCGCGAACCTCGAGAAAGCGCAGACCCCTGACCGCAAGATCGCCAACACACCGAACTTAGGAACCGTGGGGCAGCTCACGCTCGGGATCATGTCTCACTAGCCTAAAAAAAATACCGGTTCTGCCCGGAGAGTCTCGTTCACAGCTAGCATGGGCAGATGAAAAAATACGCCCTCCTTTTTTTCTGGTCTGTCTGCACGCTTGCCCATCTCCACGCCGCACCGATGGCCGCGTGTGGTAGCCATGCCGCCGAAAAAAAACACCCCGGCCTGAATTGGTCGCGACTGACGAAGATCGAGCTCACGAGCTTCGCCGGTAACGTGCTCATGAACATCTGCATCGGCGTCGACCCGAGCAGCCTCAAGATCAAACGCCTGGTGATGCGCGATTCCACCGGCAACGTCGACGTCCAAGAAAGCCTCGCCTCCCTTGCCCAGTTCAAAGAACTCATCAACCAGCGCCAGCTCCCCAGCGCCGCTCGAGTCATGACTCGGGCCGGTGCGCTGATGACCATGCGTGTGGCAGCGCAGGGGTCGATCTACGTCGCGGACATCCGCCTGCATCGCAAGCTGGGTCGCCTGGGCGGGACGGACATCCGCCACATCACGGTCTCCACTCGCGTGAACGCGAGCGGCGACGCGGAGGCGAGCTTCGACGGTTCGTTCTTCGACTCGTTGGTCGTGAAGGTTCAGACGGTTCCGTCGTTGCTGCTGCGAGAATTCATCATCGGCGATTCTTCGCGCCGCTCGACCAAAGAATTTACCACAAAGACACTTCCCACCGCCACCAGCCTAGGACTCTAATATGAAGCTCATCGTGCTCGCTTCCCTCCTCCTCTCTCTGAACGCCGCCGCCGCGAAACCCGTCATGACCGATGACGTCGCTGATGAGCTCGCGGAGCTTCTGCTAAATGGTCGCGAAGAGCAGCAAGAAGTGGAAGAAGCCCCGGAGGATGAAGAGGATGAAGACATCCTGAGTGGTGCTTTAAGTTGGTTCCGTCGCCAAACGGACCGTGCCGCCGAGGCAGTCTCGCGTCGCAACGGCCAGAGCGAAACCCAGCTGTCGGTCATGACGGAAAAACGTGTCGAAGAAATCCTCGCGGAGTACTCCCTCGGAACGGGCTGGTCGGAAGATACGCTTAAAAAACTGACCCCTTTCATGGGCGTGAAGATTCTTGCAACGTTCGAAGCACTTCCCGCGCAAGAGCGGGAAGCCGCCCTCAATGAAGTCATGGATGTCTACTCGCGCTTACCGGTAAACTTGGTGATCGCGTTACGCAAGCGTGGTCGCGGCATCGAGCTCGTGGCCGACAATGTGACCAATCACCCGGCGATGGCGTCCTACGTGAACGTGCGACCACGCGGCTGGGCGGAAGGTCGGACCTGGAGCGAAGTTCCCGGCGCCGGCGCCACGGGAAATCACGGCACCATCATCGCGGGAAATTCCTTGCACCAGGGACACGGTTCTGTGGATTTGATCTTGCACGAGGTGGGCCACACCGTGGACCGCTACTTCAAAGACCGCGACGGTGGCATGGAGTTCTCCAACCGGAATCCGTTCTCCGAGATTAACGCACTCACGCCGTTCGCCGAGCTCTACGGCGTTTCCTCGAGCTACCAGCAGTCACACACTGAAGAGAACTTCGCCGAGATGTTCGCCTACTACTTCGATTCGGAGTACACGCGGGCACACCTGCAGCGGAATTTTCCCGAAGGCTTCCGCTACATGAGTGAGGCGTTCTAAACTGCCCCACATCTCTGGTGATGGTGCAGAAGCACTAAAAACGAAAATTTTTCTTTGTCTATGACAAAATTTTCCTCACGCGTTTGCTGTTATTCCGCATAGCAAGGAGTTAGCTCCTCAGCGACCTGCCCCGCCGTTTGCACAGTTGTCTTTCATGACCCCTTCTTGCCCCCAACAAACCTGTTCTGATTTTCACTGCAAAACTTTTGTCGTGCGGGATGGACGATTCTATCGTCAAAGTGAGGCGCGTTTCATTCAGCGCTTTCGCTGCCAAAGCTGCGGCAAGCGCTTCTCTCACGCCACCGGAACGCTCGATCTGCATCAAAAAAAACGACGCGTGAATCCTCGCCTGCGGGAACTTCTTTGCTCCGGCGTCTCCATGCGCCGTTGTGCTCGTCTACTCAAAATTCATCGCACCACCGTGGAGCGCAAGCTCGTCTATCTGGCGCGCAAGGCGGAACTTTCACAGCAGGCATTTCTGGCGTCGCTCAAGGGGCAGGTGCGAGAGCTGCAGTTCGATGACTTGATCACAAGCGAGCACAGCAAGCTCAAGCCGCTAACCGTATCGCTCGCCGTAGACGCCGATCGGCGCTGGATTCTCGGTGTTGAAGTGGAATCGCTCGCGGCATTCGGGACGCGGGCAGAACTATCGCGCAAAAAGTATGGCCGTCGTCCCACGCGCCACCTAGAGGGACTGCGCCGCTTGTTCACCAACATCATGCCCACAATCGCTGCGGGTGCGCTCGTTGAGTCTGACGAACACAAGAATTATCCGCCCATCGTGGCGCAGTTTCTGCCGGGACGAACGCACCAGTCCTATCCCGGCGGGCGCGGCGCAATCGTCGGGCAAGGCGAGCTCAAAAAATTGCGCTACGATCCGCTCTTCACACTCAATCACACGTGCGCAATGTTGCGCGCGAACATCAATCGCTTGATTCGACGAACCTGGTGCACCACGAAGAAAGCCGAGATGCTTCAGCGCCATCTCATGATCTACGTGGATTTTCATAATCAAGTCTACCTAAAATAAAAAAGGCCCGCGTAACGCGGGCCTTTGCTTTGATACCTGTCACCACGCAAGTGGGGCAGTTTAGAGGCGTTCTAGTATTCGTTGTCGAAGTTTTGGTCTCGGTAGGCGTTCGTGAAGCTGTCCCACTCTGCGCCGCTCATCTCGTTGTTCCAGCTGAAGCCTTCTTCCATCTGACTGGCTTTCCCCACCGTGTTTCGATCGGGCCAGACGTTGGTGAAGTACTCGCGGATCACGGCAGTGGTCATAGCGCCATTGCTGGCTAATAAAAGTTCCCCGAGGCGTGTGTACTTCGGGTTGTAGGCCATCTCCTCGATCTCCTGAGTGAGGACCTGGCGAAACCCGCTGGTCAGCTGGTTGAACGTTTTACCCGCGTCGATCTGCGCCTTGATGGCGCTCAAGCGAGGCGCATTCTTGTGACGGTTGAAGTACACCTCCGAGTCCACCGCGTAGGTGCCTGCGGCCAGGTCTTCGCACAGAATGCTCGGCGAGCGCTTGCCCGTAGCGGCTTCCGCCGCGCGCACCTTCGCCACGACGTGAGGGTTGTTCATCACCGTGTTCAAGAGGAAGTCCATCGCCTGGTACCCGTAGGCCGGCGTGTCGAAGTAGTTCACCCCCGCTCGCCAAGTGGACACGGGCTCGGCA
Source organism: Pseudomonadota bacterium (assembly GCA_027486525.1). Lineage (GTDB taxonomy): Bacteria > Bdellovibrionota > Bacteriovoracia > Bacteriovoracales > Bacteriovoracaceae > UBA6144. The sequence continues at coordinate 530 of JAIXOY010000327.1, read as the reverse complement.
CCGCCCATCGCCCGGCTGTAGCCGTTGTAGCGCTGCAACCGACGCGCCGGCTTCTCCACCGGGTCCGGGCTGTTGTAGCTTTCCTCGATGGGCTTGCGAAAGTACTTCGAGAATGAGTGGATCACGACGGCCTTGTCGAGATCAAGGTTCGTTCCGTCGAAAGGCAGTTGCACGCAGCAGGCGTCGGTGGGCGCAGATTCCGTGACGTAGCCACCGCCCCCGCTAGGTTGGTTGCAGTAGTAACTGGTGCCAGCAGGCATCGACATGCCTTGAGCGCGAGCATAGTTTGTGATGGAATCGATGATTTTGGGATTCTGCCGCACGCCGTACTGGACGTTGTAGCATGTTTGGTAGGAGTTGAGGTTGTGGGAATTAGCACAAGCCGTTGCGGTCGCGGGGCATCCCAGTGTGCCCACCACGCCGATGGGATCGAGGTAGAGCTCGTTAACATCGGTGGCATTTTCCATCAGACTTACTGCCACTGCCGTGTAGGGGTCGTGCCCCCCGCCTACGGCGGCAGAAACGAGGCT
>JAIXOY010000281.1 GCA_027486525.1 Pseudomonadota bacterium | reverse complement strand
CACAGACTCACCGGGTTTGATATTTCCCAGCTGGGTAGGTTTCCCATCAGCAAATTTGCTGACGATGAGATCCCCGCTCTTCAGAATGTAGAGACAGTCACTAGGCTCGCCCTCACGAATGAGTGTATCGCCGGGCATGATATTTATGGGAATAAGCATGAACACAGTTTAGCGTGGCTGAGTTCCTGGCACAACACCCGGATTGAACACGTTCACCATCACAGCGTGCGAGCTATAGGCGTCTAGAGCGTCGCGCATTTTTTCTTGGCAGCGCATGCCCAAAACCGAGTCGATCAGGCCGGTAGCATAGTAATAAGTTTCACTCAACATTGGACCCACGTCCGTGCCTACGAGAGCGGCCTTTGGCAAAACGGCTCTGAGGTTCTTTTCGAAATGCTTGCGTGTGTAGCACGCCATCATCCCTACCACCTGCGTCGGTTTGCCAGCATTGGCCGTGCTCTGCATGGCATTCAACATGCGCCACTTTCCGACCTTGTTGCGGTGGTACCAGTCATAGTCGGTGTGGCCATCGGCCGTCTTCACTGGTGGGCAAAAATCGGGGCCCGCGCCATCGCGTGCATGACCCGCATAAACCACCACCTCGGCGCCATCGGTGATGGCCTTGTTAAATGTGTCACCGGCCGCTTTGCAGTGAGCGGTCTGGCGAGCAAGATTCGCTGGTGATGTGTTCCAGTCATTGTCGACCGAAAGTGAGCCACTGACGAGGCGGAGCTCAACCTTGAGAGGCCTGCCCGCGGTGTTGGTGATGGTCTTGGTGAATAGTCCAGAATCGGTGGCCGAACGAGTGAATCCACAGGCATTGAGGCCCACCGGGCAGCGCGGCTGGGTGAGCGTACGAATGAAGAGTTCGGCGAACGCCAGTTCATAGACGTACTTATTGGGCGTGCCATCCGAATAGCCCAAACCAAAAACGATGTTGAGCACGCCGTCTTTTTGAAGCTCTTGGTAGCGCTTCAGGCAGGCCGGGTTCGCGGCGGGAGAGTCGTTGCCCACACGAGAAATACCATTGAGTGCTTGTTGGAATTCTTCTGCTAACGTGGCGGCCTTCACCGTCGGAGAGAAGATCCCTAGTGCTAGGAGAAATGCTGTGGTGGCCAGACGCGTGTTCATGGGATGGCTCTATACACCCTCCATGGAATTTGTGAAGGGCGGTGTGTAAGAATGACACTAGGCCAGCGAACGAATACTAAACTCCACACTAAACCCCGGCAAAGTATGAGAACCCGCATCCTGTAGTTCTGCCAGGGAGGCGGGCGGGAGGTGCGTGTAGGCATCAAGGTCAAGGACGAGACGACACTTGAGCTTTTTGGTGAGGGCCTCAAGGCGAGCGGCCCGGTTCACCGTGTTTCCGATGATGGTGTACTGCCAGCGCTCCTCGCCTCCGATGTTTCCAAGAATGACTTCACCTCGCGTGATACCGATTCCGAGGTTAATGGCCGGAAGGTTGTGGGCGACGAGCTGGGCGTTGATGGCCGGAAGATGCTGGATGACCTCGCGGCTAGCGCGGTAGGCCCGTTCAACCTCATCACCCTGGCCAGGTTCCACATACGCGAGAATGCCATCGCCGATGAACTTATCCACGACGACGTTGTGACGAATGAAAATTTTGAGCACTTCTTCGAAGTAGACGTTGAGGAACTGCACGAGCTGCTGGCCAGTCAAGGTCTGCGACGTCACGGTGAAATCCCGGATGTCCATCATGAGCACGGTGAGTGTGACGGTCTTGCCGGAGAAATCGAGAGAACCGTCACGAACTTTCTCCGCGACCTCACGAGACACGAACCGGGACATGCCGGAAAGAAGGCGGCTGCGTTCGAGGAGGGCCGTGGAGGTCTCGTTGATAAGTTGTCCTAGGGGACCCCAGACACCGCCGAGCGGGATGGTGATTCTATTTTCCAACTGACCTTGCTTGAGAGACTCTAGGCCGGTTTGTAGAGTCCGTGCCCTAAGATTCTCCGTGACAAAATGGATGGCATAAACGCAAACCATCCAAGCGTTGAGGGTGAGGAGAGTGAGAAAGATTTCTTGTGGATTGTGAACCGTGAGCCGCAGCAAATAATGAACATTGAAGATCGAAACCAGTGCGGCAGGGAGCAGGCCCGCAGCGACAGTTCGGCGCCAGCCATGTTTGAAGTCATTCACCGCAGTGGAAGGAGCTAGCCAACGAGCGAGGTAAGCTTGGAATGAGCCGATGAGGAGCACGATCAAAAGCAAGACTTCTACAACTCGAGAGCCCAGCAAGAGCTCGTCCAACCCAAAAAAAAGGCCCGCAATCACCGAAGCCAAAAGGCACGAGAACAAATAAAGCGGCAACAAGACCTTGGGTGAGCGGGACCGAATCGCCCAGATAAAAATGACGTCGATGGCAAATGTAAAACCGAGGATAATGGCGAGGGAGTGGCAGCCGGCCAGGAAGCCATCGGTTTTAAGAATGGGGCAGACCTGTAAGCCATAGGCACTCATCAAGGGGATGGCTCCGAGATGGAGGAGCCCAAACAATACTAAACCGAGCCAAAGCTTCTTGTTCATTTCACTATTATGATTCAAACCTCACCACGAATAAAGTGCTTTGAGCTGGTACGAGTCGTAGCGATGATAAATACCGAGGAGAGTATCCGACGGCCCATGCAAGTACTGGGCACCGGCCTCGATGCTCCAGGAGTTAGAGAGTCGGTGAGTCACGGCCCCGCGATACACCGACGAGCGTCCGACCTGGTCGTAGATCCCACCGACCAGGAAAGTGGTTTCGTCGCCCCAAGGAATCCGAAGCCCAAGGGTCCAGGCCTCTTCCATCACCGAGCGTAGGAAGCTGATCTGACTTTCGTCTTGGCGTTTCTGCCTAACATGTTCGACGATCCCGGTGATCATGCCCCAAGAGGTTTCCATGTTTTTTTCCATGCCCAGTACCATCATGGATGTCTCGCCCGGTACGCGCTCGTCGCTCTGTTTGGGCTTAAGCCAGTTAAACCCTCCGCGGATCGCCCAGCTTTCAAAGGGCAGCACGAAGGTTCCGGCGATCGCCTGATGGCGATAGTAGAGTGGGCGCAGTCTCACCGGGCCATCCACTAAGAGAATTTGCTTTGGGTTGACCGCCACGAGCGTAGCGTTCACTTCCGTGAGCAGGAATGGGCTCTGCGAGAGTCCGTTTAAGTAAATAACTTGAAATTCAAAATTCTCTGACTTGCGCTGAATCTTCGCCGTGACGTTGTGCTTTGTTGCATCGTCGAGTTCTGTCGAGGGAAGGTACTGGTAACTCACATCATTGGGAATGCGCAGCTCCGTGTCCGCCGATTCAATGGGCAGACGATTTTGTCGGGGCAACCACGGGCTGTGCTCTCCCGGTAAAACGGGACGAGTTTGCATCGGCACATAAAACAGCTCCCAGTTCCAGTGACTGATCTCCTGGGAGATGGAAAGACCCGCAGAACCCAAAGTCACCGGTGAACTCGGGTCCACCCAGTTCTTGGCATGAACCACATCGGCGGGGTTGACCATGTCAGGTCCATCGATGGCGAGGGTTTGAAAACCCAAGCGGAAGGTCAGGCCGCCGGATCTGTTTTGCAGATAAAGATTCTTGGCGTTCCATTGAAATGCCTCGACGGAGTCGGGGCTATTGAAGTCGGTGCGAATCCAGGTATCGGAGCGAAAGCGCCAGTTGGAGTTAATCTTCTTATCCATTTTCAGATCGAGCTGCACACCTGCTTTTTGGGCGGGGACATTGTTCTTGCTCGAGAACTGAAAAGCGTTGATGTAAGGGCCCGCGGCCCCTCCCAGCTTCCACTCCGCCGAGGCGACGGAGGGAATGAATAAAATCCAAAAGAGCGCGCGCATGACCTAATTTTCTTTCAAGCTAGACTGGCTGAAGTCGTCAGCACTTAGTCCGGAGTTGACCTTAATGTCGGAGAGAACGATCTCAGTTCCGCGACCGTTCAAGTGATTCTTCACTTTCATCATTTGCGCACGCCAGACAGCACCAATCTTTTTGTAATTCAT
>JAIXOY010000326.1 GCA_027486525.1 Pseudomonadota bacterium | reverse complement strand
GTTGTCCACGCTCAAGGTCGCTTGCGCGCTCTCCATGACCGATCCGACTTGATCGCCGCCCTTGATCGCCTCCAAAAAGCCATGATTGCGGCCCCCAGCTGGGCTGACCACACGCCGCCCGACCTCGCTGCTGAGGGAGTGCTTGAAAAAAGCATCGTAGGCCTTAAGATAGAGATTGAAGACATTCAGGTCAAAAACAAGATGTCGCAGAATAAGAACGAAAACAACCGTGAGCGTGTGATGCAAAAGCTCACGACCACTGGCCGGGCCGAGGATCTTGCCACGGCCACCTACATGCGGAAGCTCTATGAATGATTATCGTCTGGTTCTGCGTCAGTGGTTAGATGAAAGAAAAGCGCGCAATGCCCGTTTTTCTTTACGAGCGTTTTCGCAAAAGATTGGTATTTCTCACTCAACGCTCAGTCAGATTTTTAAGGGTGAGCGTAATCTTTCGGTGCAGACAGCTGAGCGGATTGCCAACCAGCTCAAGATCTCGGCAGATGATAAAGAACTATTCATTCTTAAGGTAAAACTCGAGAGTTCGACTCAAGAAGAAGCGAAGGAGCTTTTGTTTAAGATTACGGAGATCGAAAGATTTCGTTCGATAGGGCAGCTCACTGTTGATTCGACGAATGTGCTATCTGATTGGCTTAGCTTCGCTGTTTACTCAATATCGAAATTTTATTTAAAGAATTCGTCCGCTGTGGACATCGCCCAAATGCTTGAGGTGCCTTTAGCAAGTGTTCAACAAACACTAGCTAAATTGATCTCCACGGGACTGTTGCGCGAGGACGGGAATGGGTACCAGGCCGGTGAGCGAAAGAGCTTCAATCTCGAAAGTATCTCAGAGGTTCTGCTGCTTCACATTGAGTTTTTGAAGCGGCATTCCGAAGCTTTCAAGCGCGACAACCCTGAAAGATTTATCAGCTGGGCTGATCCAGTGCAGATTCACCACTCACAGTTTAAAGAAGTTGAAGAACTAACCAAAGAGTACGCTCGTAAAATTTTTGGGCTTAGAGTAAAAGCTCAGCAGGGAGGTTTCCCCCCTGATGAGCTCTACATGCTTTCGATCGCGTTCAGCAACTTGCTCCCGAGTCGCTGGAAACCTTAGTCGTAGCGACAATACTGAGGCAGGCGGGTATTGAGTCCGCGGGCCATTCGTCCTCAGTCTCGGCGCACGACATGATGTCTCCACTCGTTATGGCGCGACGACCTCGCCGCTGCGGTAGTACTTGAAAAAAGTATCGTAGGCCTTAAGATAGATAGGGAAGGCATGCAGGTCAAAAACAAGATGTTGCCGAATGACGGCCAATTACGTGTGGAAGCTTTATGAATGACTATCGGCTCGTGTTGCGTCAGTGGTTAGATGAACGAAAAGCGCGCAACGCCCGTTTTTCTTTGCGCGCCTTTTCGCAGAAAATTGGTATCTCTCATTCAACGTTGAGTCAGATTTTCAAAGGAGAGCGCAATCTTTCAGTGCAGACCGCGCAGCGTATCACGAACCAGCTGAAGCTGAGTGCGGAAGAGAAAGAACTGTTCATCCTCAAGGTTCGTCTCGAAGGTGCGAATCCAGAGGAACGCAAAGAGCTTGAATCGAAGCTGCTCGAAATCGAACACTTCCGCTCCGCCCCCGAGCTGAGTGCCGAGTCGACCGAGGCCCTGTCGAACTGGCCGAGCTTAGCGGTGTTTTCCCTTTGCCAAATGAACTTGCCCAATACCACGGCCGTTGAGATAAGCAAGATGCTCGAGTTGCCTTTGACCCTGGTGCAAGAAACGCTGGATAAGCTCATCGCCAAGGGCCTCCTACGCACCGACGGTAAGGGCTTCATGATTACCGAGCGACAAACGTTTAATCTCGGGAGCATCACCGACATTCTACGCCTCCACTGTGAGATTCTCCGTCACCATACCAAGGCCTTCATGCGGGATAATCCCGATCGCTTCATCAGCTGGCACGAGAGCATTCCGCTGGCGAGCGGACAGATGAAGGAAGCCGAAGAAATCACCATCGAATACATTCGAAAGATGACGGGCCTGGTGGTGCAGGCCCGCCAATTGGGGCTTCGATCTGAGGAGATGTTCAGTCTCTCCGTGGCGTTCAGTAACCTTCTTCCGAGCCGCTGGAAGCCTTAGTCTTAGCGACAATCCTGCGGCAAGCGAGTCCCGAGGGCGCGGGCAATTCGTCCAAAGTCTTGCGGGAGCACGTAGCAGTTTTCTGACGTGCACGACATGACATCTCCACTCGTGGCCGCATACTGTGCGTTCGGGTCATAGGTGTCGTCGAATCCCATGGTGTGCATGATCTCGTGCATCCCGCCCTTGGGTGAGTGTTGCAAAAATCTCGTCGTGATGACCGGAGTCGATCCGCCGTTACCACCATCCATTCCGGAGTCGACGACAATCAAGACCTTCTTCGCATTATGGCGACGGCGCAGGGCCTGGGCCTTGCGAGAAGCGCTGGATGAGCATTCGACGATGCGTGCGCGACCGTCGTTACTCGGCTGGCACCCGAGTTCCTCGCGACTCATGACTTCGATAACGACCTCTACACCCAGGCAGTTCCAGGGCGCCGTGGTGGCAAACGTTTGCTGCACGATCTGCGCACCGTAAGCCGATGGCTCATCGGTGACGACCAGGATGCGGGGACGGCTTCCTCTGTCCGAGTCACGGTCCCGTTGTGGCCACTGCGGTAAACGTGGCAGGCGAGGCAGACGCAAGCCCCTGCGGCCTTGTCGTTGTTGCTCAACCTGCTCATCCTCTTCCTCGTCGTCGTCTCTCCGAGGCTCTGGTCGCGACCGTCTGTCGTCCGGTCTTGGTCTTGGTTGAGATCGTTGAACCACAGGGGGGGCCCCGACCAGCTCTTCTAATGCCGCTTTAAAAGATCGACAGTCCCGAGATCGACCTGCCATCCGATCGAGTTCGGACTGGCTCTGACCCAGGGAGCGCCCCTGGGCCCACGAAAGCTGAACATATTGATCTACAAGCCTTCCGAAACCCGGAATCTCGTACGAGCAGTTATAGACGTCGACGCGGCTTTGCGCCCGAGCGACGAAGCTGAGCAGTAGGAAAGGGAGCAAGAAAATAATACCTTTCATAGAACCTCCTGGTGGAACAAAGCCTAGGTCTGTTAGTTATTTTAAGGTGAGACATTGTATTTCTTACAACTCGCCAGCGGTTGCAGCAGTAACCAAGATCATCGGGTGATTCTTTCAACGGGCTGGGAATGGGCGTGGGCTTGAATTACCTTGGGCGCAACAAAGGAGTTCAAATGATGAAGATGACCGTCCTTGTTTTTCTCTCTCTCTTGTCGACTCTCGCGAATGCCCTGACGGGAAATTGTGTGGGAACCAGAGGTCGGGATCGAATTGTTGTCGTCCTTTCCGGTACTCAGCAGAACGGCTCAGGAAGCGTCTCGGTGGCAGGGCGACAAGTCGCTCGCTTCGATGGCCCTGACCTACGAGTGAATTTTGTGATGCAATCTATCCGGGCCAGAAATGCGCACGGTGATGTGGTGGAAGCTCGGGTTACAAATCTTTCGCGGCAAACGGGGGTTCTGTCGCGCTTGATTGTGCCGGCCTACGGAATTAATTTTTCCCAGGTTCCGGTGCAGTGTAACCTTCGCTAACGCGCTGATGGGTCACTCCTTGTCATGAGGAGTGGCCCACATCACATCATAGATCGGCTGATCACTGTCGTGCCCATAGACCTTTATGATCTGCTGAATCTTCCTCTCCTCCACAAAAACCACAAAACCCACATTGCGTGAAACCAGCCTCAGCACTTCTTGATAGCTGATATCTTTCTGCCCGCTCGCTAGCACGAAGAGCTGCGCCACTCGCAATAGCGCGTCCACGGCACTAGAGGCATGGAGAGTTGACATCAAACCACGATGGCCAGTGTTCATGGCCAGAAGATAGGGAACCACCTCGTGGGATCGCATTTCTCCCAAAATGATCCGATCGGGAGACAGGCGCAAAGCATGGGCAAGGTAGTCGTTGAGGCCACGCCCCGCTTGTTTCGCGGAAAGCATGCGAGTCAGTCGTGGCGCAGGACAAGTGATCTCGTGAGTGTCTTCCAGCATGACCACATGATCGGACTCATCCATCTGGGCTAGCATGGAGCTCAAGAGAGAGGTTTTTCCGGACCCCGTCGCACCAGCGATGAGAAGATTTTCTTTTTCCGTCACAAGGTTTGCCAGAAGCTCAACGCCAACCTCATCAAGTCCAAAATTCTGCAGTGGATACGCTTGCGAAGCTAGCTGGCGGAGAAACACCTTCGGTCGTCCTTGCGGGGCCACCGAACCGTGCAGCAAGGTCACGCGCCACTCTGTCCCTTTGTGTTTCCAGTGAGCACTGCCGCAGGGGTGGGTGAAGTTAAACTCCAGCCCAATCGTGGCGGCGAGGGTCTCTACCCACAATTCCCAATCATCCTCGTGCAACGGACAGAGTACTCGGGTGCGGATATTCCCAAGCGCTTCAATGAGAGCGGGATGATGACAAAAAATTTCGCGAATATCGGGAGACACGGACTGCAGAACCCAATCAGGTTGTAGCGAAGAAAACCATTCTTCTAGTCCGATGGCGGGCTGATCGGGAAACTCCTGAGACCAATTCATTTGCAGTTCGAGCAGTTGAGGGACGCGGCCTTTATCCAGTGCTTTTCGCCAAAGGGCACGGGCCCAAGGAATCACCGGCGTGACGAGGGGAGCGACTTGCGTTTCTTTAAAGAGAGCGAGCATTTTATTATTCCTCTTCCACAATGAGATAGCCTTCGATGCGCTTGAAGGTGTTTTGGCGACCGCGCGAACCAAAAAGTACACGTAGGAGTGGCACGTCTTTGAGTCCCGGGAGATGCTTGCGATCCTCGCCCTTACTTTGGTAGCCGATGTGAAAGAGCTTGTAGACCAGCCCAGGCTTCACAATCACAGAGGATTTTTCTTTCGATCCACTGATCCCACCCTCACTAGGCCGCGTGAACTCAGTTTCGTAATCCAGCGCCAGCTCGCCATCACGCTCACTCAAGAGAGTGGTGAGCTTGAGACCTGCAAAACGCCAGTCGATAGGCGCGAGCACGATGCCGGGGCCCTGACTGACATTTTGAAACGGGATCTGCGCGCCGACTTCAATGGTGTGGGGTTTTTCCAGGCGAACCAAGGCTTCCGGCTCGGCGAGCGTGTCCATGGTGAGATGGTTTTCAGCGAGAGCGACCTGGTTGTCGGCGATGAGCCTCTTGAGTCCATGATCAAATAGATCCAGTGGCTTTGCTCGTAGAGCGGCAAATCCAAAACTCACTTCTTGACCATCGAGACTCTCGATTTGAATGAGCTTGAGCTTGAGCCGCAAATTCCCCTGCGCCCAGCGGGACTCCCGGGCAATAAATTTCACTCCCCAGCGGGCCATGAGGGCCTCGCGAACTTCTTTGCCTCGCACCGAGGAGGCTTCGTGCGTGCATTCCATGTCCAAGAAGCGCGCCTGGCAGGAAACGCGGGTAAGTCCTGCGGCGAAGAGATCGCGGTACACGTCACCGGCAATCAAGCGGCGCAAGTCGGGTGAAGCTTCCACGTGAAACACCACGCGATCTTTGTGTTGTGTGCGGAGGTGTTGCAGGTAGCGCCAGGTTTCCGCGCTCTCCACAATGCCCGTCACCACCATCAACGGCCCTTTTAAATTCAGACCCAGCCCTAGGTCTTTGAGGGTCTCGGCGAGTTGAATGGTTTTAAGAAAGGAGGTCTTGGAGAGGACATAAAGTTGCACCTGGCGACGGCCTTCCTTGTCCCAAATCACGAGATCGGAGAAGCCTACCTGCCGCCCTTTCACGAGGAGTTTTCCAGCGTGAAGTCGGGTAGAGACCACATCTTTATTGCCGACAGAGTAGTTTTTGAGGTTTTGAACGAGAATTTCTCGCTGTTCCCCCTTGGCGAGGATCAAATCTTCGCTTGTTGCTGCGCGTGATTCTTTGACAAGCCCCAATAGGACGGCTACAACCAATGGACTTAATTTCTGAATAGACCAGGAGTATCTCATTGCATCACGTACCGCGGTAACTGAAGCACGCCGTAAAGCAAAACACCGCGCCATGGGCGCGAAACGCAAAGCCGCTGATCGTAACAAAGGCACTACGCCTAAGTTTGCTATCCACGAAGATGCACCAGCAAAAGCTCCGAAAGTTGCCACTCGTCCATCGACGAAGACTGCGACTAAGGCTCCGAAAGCTGCAGCAGCACCTAAAGCGAAGAAAGCCGCTGCGACTAAGTAGTCTCCAGCTTTCATAGAAAGACCCGCAAAGTTTCTTGAATGAATCTTGTATCGACGGCGACCTCATGTAGGTCGCCGTTTGCGTTTATGCACAGGTGCCACGACACCTGACTCCGTGTTTGGCGACACGGTTCAAGGCTTGCAACCAATTCGATGAAGTCTCCGGGAATGTGATGCTCGCTTTGCATCACACTCACTAAGCGTTGAGCCTCTTCTTCTTGGCCTGGGGCATAGCTCATCACGATCACGCGCGCCTGCGCACCGAGTGGCAGCAGCAGCCACAAACTAATAAGCAATTTCATAGTTCACTCCTTTTGAGCGAGGACGAGATTCGATTCCGTCGATGTAGGGAATCAGCGCCCACTGCTCGTGAATGAGCGAGCGGTGGTGCTGGCGATAAATTTTTTCCGGAAGAGCGATCACGACACTGTCATCCTCTAAGCGGAGAAGTTGAACCGCTCCGATCGGCAGACCGTTTGCGTTCGTCAGCAGAACTTTTTTGCCGACAACGAATTCGGTGTGAAGGGCCGCACGGATTTTCATCTCGATGCCGGCAATGGGCACACGAGGGGACTCAGCAGGAGAGGTTGCTGGCCAGAAGATTAACAGCAAGAGGGCATTCACCAATACAGCGCCGGCAAAAAGTCGGAGCGCGAGGGCGCGGCGTGTGAGCTTAGATTTTTGCATGGTCTTTCTCCATTTGCTGCCAGTCCCGCTGAAATTGGCGAGCATCGCGCTCAAGGGCTTCGTTGTAGCGAAGATGAATGAACCAGCTGCCGGATAAGAGAGATCCGAAGGCAAAGCACCAGAGTCCAAAGAACAGCGCCGGATTCATCGAACCTCCCAAGCCAGTGCGCCGAGGACCGAGTCCGCTTTCCAACGGGCACGGAAAAACATCAGAGGCGTTTTAAGGATCCAGGTTTCACTTTCACGACGAAGCACGGTGAGATCGAGTTTTCTCTCCAGGAGGGCCCCGTGCTTCAGCGGAGTTTGATGTACTTGCGGGGGCAAGCGGCAACCCGCAAGGCGATCTTTGAGAAGCAGTTGCTGGGCCCTCAGCCAGGCCGCTTCTTGCAACTTCATCAAAACCTTTTTAGCCTTCTCCCACTCCAGCGCGAGCAGCCAACCGGCCCCAGGAAAAAACAGGCCAATCCCTTGGCCCACTTTCCCCGCGGCGAGCATGACGTTGATGCCGTGAACCTGCTTCACCATGCGCGTGGTAACACCCATGGCATTCTTGAGACACAGCACTTGCTTGTGGTGCTCGCGGGTTTGCTTCAGTCGCAGATGCCAGAGCACCGCTTGGGTCCCCAGCAAGGCCGAGAGGAGGACGAGCAAGACGAAGCCGGGGGCTTCGAGAAGCCCTCGTTGATCAAGCATCATGGAGTGCTCCCTGAAAGGACCAGTGAACACGGGGGCCATGGCAAGAGGGAGTGCCAGTCATCCAGCTCGGATGATCCTTGAGGCCTTCACCCACACGTCTAATTTCCGTCTGCCAGCGACGGGAGGTGCAGAGCGAGCGACCTGTGAGGCCCGTGAAGGCGAGGGCGGCGAGCAGCATGGCGGTCGTGGTGAGAGCGGCGGTGAAGGTCTGCATGGCGCCTACCTATCGATTTCGATGTTCTTAACAATGGTCGATTTCATGTCCTCGACGCGTTCTTTGATGACGCCGCCGAACTGTTTCACGGCCATGAGGCACATGATCCCCACGAGGCCTGAGACGATGACGTACTCCATGAGGGCCTGGCCTTGTTGGTTACGGGTAAGCTTTTTCATAGGTGTTCTCCTGCTAGGGTTGATAGGGGCGAGGGGAAAAGACCACGGCGAGTGGGGTTCTGTCGTGGGGGCAGGGGCTATCCCGAGCAGGTAATTCGGGTATGAAACAGGCATTGCCCCCTACGCAGACGGGGTTTAGAATATTTATATGGAAGATAACGCCAAGGTTTTCGTTTTCGAAAAGAAAGAGATTTTTCTCATTTTCGTGTTCGTCGTCATCATGAGTGTGACGTGCTTCACGCTGGGGGTGAATCTCGGAAAAAAACTCGCGCTGGATAAATCCGGCGTCACCGCTGCTGATCTGAAAACAGTGGAGATGAAGTCGACGCTAGAAGAAGACGTTGAAGCGACGATGGACGCCCCGCAGTTGAGCGATGAAGAAAAGCTCAAGCAGTTGATGGAAGAGTCGAAAGAAAAACTCAACACCGAGCTTCAGCAGTTCTCGGCGCAAGATCCAAAGGTCGAAAATAAAGAGGCGGTTGCGCCAGCGGTTCAGCCGAAGAGCGAAGTCAGTGTGGCGAACGCGCAGACCGGCAAGTACACCATCCAGTTGGGCAGCTATGCCACGATGGATGAGGCGAAGCAGTTTGCCGAGGGCTTCACGGTGCGTGGCTACAATCCGATCTTGAATGAAGTCATCATTGCCGACAAAGGCACCTGGTACCGTGTGAGCCTCGGGTTGTTTGGCACCGTCGCGGAGGCGAAAGAGTACATCAAGAAAGAAGCCACTTTGTTCCAGGGTCAGGACTACGTGATTAGCGAGATCAAGTAGGAAGCGGGTAGGCCTTATCTACGCGCTTAAACGTCTCATCCACCGCCTTCAAGTACACCGCATCCAGCGACACGTCTTTCGGGAGAGTGAGACCACTTTCCGTCGATAAACGGGCGTGGAAGTCCGCTGCATCCTTCGATTCAAACGACGCCTTCTGAATGACTGCGTAGAGCGCATCACGGTTACCCGGCCAGTGAGGCAGCAGTGCATGGAGATAAAAGCTCGAGAGTGACTGGAACGCGCTGTCGGCCTTGGCGCGCACACGAGCCGACTCAACGTGAAGCATGTCGAGTTGCTTCGAGAGGCGGCGTAGAGAGTAGAGCCACAGTCCGCACAGGTCCGGCAGGTACAAGCGCTCAGCGCTCGAGTGCGAGATATCGCGCTCGTGCCACAGGAGAACGTTCTCATGGGCAACTGTGAGGTAGCTGCGAATCAGGCGGGCGATGCCTGACAGGTTCTCCGCGGCGATCGGATTTTTCTTATGGGGCATGGTCGACGAGCCCATCTGGCCCGGCAAGAAACCTTCCACAACTTCACCGACGTCTGAGCGATGCAAGTGGCGAATCTCGATTTCAAAGCGCTCGAGCGCGGAAGCGTAGAGTGCCGCCACGGAAGCAAACTTCGCGAGACGATCACGGGGCACAACTTGGGTTGAAACCGGTTCCACACTCAAGCCTAAGCGAGTGAGCACATCTGTTTCGATGGAAGGTGTGAGCACAGTGTAGTTCCCAACGGCACCGGACATCTTTCCGGTGACCTCCGTCTTGGCGAACTCTTCAAGTTCGTTGAGCCGGCGGCTAAACTCCGCAAACGCGGAGAGAAACTTTTGTCCGAAGCTCATGGGCTCCGCGAACATGCCGTGCGAGCGACCGATGGTGAGAAGATTTTTGTGATCTTCGGCCTTCTGGCGCAATTGACGTGTCACCTTGCGGAACTCTGGCAAAATTAAATCGATGGAATTCTTCAGCTGCAATGAAAGGGCGGTGTCGATCACGTCCGATGAGGTGCAGCCGAAGTGAAACCACTTGGCCTGCTCTGGGGCGAGCTCTTCGGTGATGCTCGTGCAAAAAGCGATGACGTCGTGATGGGTGGTGGCTTCGATTTCATTCACGCGGTCCGGGCGGATGCGGGCCTTGGCGCGAATGCCAGAGGCGGTGCCCTTCGGAGCGATGCCGTTTTTTTCAAGGCTCTCCAGTAAGGAGAGTTCGACTTGCAAGAAGCAGTGAAACTTCGCTTCGTCGGTCCAGAGCGCGGTCATGTCTTTCTGTTCGTAGCGTGGCACCATTAGAAAAGAAATCCTGCCTCAAGGGCGAAAGTGTACCAACCGAGCGAGAGAGTCCGGTCGTTTTCCGGCCCCTCAACCCAGGCGATGTTATAGGTGAACTTACCGCCATAGAAGAAGCTCTGGCGAGTCCGCTTATGGAGACCATAGTCAGCGGCCATACCGTAGCCGGTGTAGTTATCGCCGGTGTGACCCTCGGCGAGTGAATTGTAGGTGGCGAAGACTTGGACAGATTCAAAGGTGTCCTTAACATCCCAGAAGTCGAGGAAAAGCTTGAAGCGATAGCCCAGCCCGAGACCCAGGGTGTTAATCGTCTGATCGGCATCGCCAGGACGCGAAAACGCGGATTCTCCGCCGCTCTGGTTATTGCTGGTGATTTCGTTCCACCGTGTTTGAGCACGTCGATATGTTCCTCCCCACCACAGCTTGTGCCAGGCTTCCGAGCGACGCAGCCAGGTGACCTCGAAGGCCATCAACTTTTGCAGGCGTTCGTACTGACCGTTGAGGTGCAAGCTGGCGGAGAGCTTGTTGCGATCTTTTCCGGTGTAGCGACGGCTGTCGAGCACGCCGTAATCGGAGTTGTACGGGGCGACGAGGCTTTCGTCCCACATGTACTTTTCTTTTTTCTGAACAACCTCACCGTCCGCTGGGTCTAGCTCATCGGGGGTGATTTCAAAGGCCTCTTCCGGGTTTTCGTAAGCCGCGAAGACTGGCAGCGAGAACAAAAGTACCAGTAGTAGAAATTTCATTAGCGCACCGCCAGGGTTTCGAAGTTCTCACCCGGAAGATCATCCATTCCCATCCAGTCAGCGATTTCAACTTTTTTGATGAGGTGATCGAACTTTACGTTCTCGCTGTTGATCTCTGAAAGGACCCAGTTATCAAGGGAGAGTTTTATCTGCGGGAACGTGGTCCGGCCCGCAGTGTAGTTATCCAGCGTCGAATCGAAGTTCGAGCGCGCGTTCTTGTCTTGGTATTCGGCGATCGTCACTTTCTGTTCGAGGAAACGCAAAGTGCGAATGAGGGTGCGCAGCCGGACTTCAATCTCACGTTTGGCATTGAAGAATTGGATCTCGGCAATCCGCTTGTCGAGGTAGGCCCGCTTGTTGATGCGATTGTTAAAGAGTCCGCCTTCGCCGATGAGCGTCCAGCTCATGTTCACCGCCGCGACCATTTCTACGTTGCGACCGGTGGGAGTCGAGCGCGCCCAACTGTTACCGTTGGGACCAAAGTTTTGCTGATACGTTCCGACGCCCACGGTGAATTTTGGGAGCGGAAGGTTTTCCTTCAGCGTCTTCTCGTAGGTCCGCGAGGCCGTCTCATACTGAACTTTCGCATCGAGATAGGGCGGCGATCTTTTCAGGGCTTCGCCCAGAGCCTCGTTGGCCGTGGTGCTCATGGTGACGAACTTCAGCTGCTCCGTCGTGCGGTAAGCGGGGTGGTAGTCATCACCCATCAAGTTGGCGAGCCGCTCTTCCTCTTGACCCACGTCAAAGAGCGCCTGCTGGTATTCCGTTTGTGCACGCAGAAACTCACCGCGGGTTTGGTAGTACTCCATGGCCGGAATTTTTCTGAGCTGGAGCTTTTCCCGAGCGAGACGGTGGATGAACGATCCCTGGCGAAGCTGCTCGCGACGGATGCGAACCACTTCCTTCGCGCGCACGAGAGCAAAGTACTGCACGATGACGGCGAAGCGGAGTTTGCGGCGGGACTCCCGCAGGCGCTGCTCTTCGCGACTGAGGATCTGCTTGTCATTGAGGTACTCGAGGTAATCGCGGCCCCAGTTGAAAACAGTGTAGTCCTTCACGGTCACACCGAGATTGCCTCCCGGAGAGACTTGGCTGCCAGCTCCGGTCGCCTGGTTTTGTGAGTTGTAAAACCGATCGTACTTGTGGTCATTCGCATTCAGATCAAGCGTCAGGGTCGGCAACCAGAAGCTCTCGAAGAGATCTTGCTTCATCAAATCAATGCGCGCGTTGGTGTTGGTACGAACGCGCTCGAAGGGATTGCGGCGCAAGGCTTCTTCCACCACAGATCGCAATTCGATGATGCGACCTTGATCGACGTTCGCTTCCGGTGGGCGATTGCGTGGGTTCGATCCCGAGATGTTTACAGGGGCTGCGTCTGGGACGTCGAGTGATGGATCCGCGGAAGCCTCGGTTGAAGCTTCTGCAGGAACCGGCTCTGGACCGAGCTCATCTTGAGCGTTGGTCTTCGTCGCCAGCAGCAACATGACCGCGACGGTCAGGATGCGCCAGAGTTCCAAAATGTCTCTCCCACGTGAGTGGTTGTGTGTGTGGCGTTCAGTCTAACAATGATGATTTTGGAAAGTAAAAGACTATGTTTCTAGAGATTTATTCCCGGGCAGCCAGAACGGATGATGGTTTCTTCCATGCTTTGGACCTGCAGAGTGGAGAGGTAGAGTTCGTTGCGGACGGTGACCTTGTTAGACTCAAGGCGACTGCGCATGGCCGTACGCATGCTGGGGGTTTGCTTCAATAAATTTTGATTGCGCTGAAGCAAACCACTGAGGCGCTGACGGATCTTCACTTTGTCATTGCGCTCTTGGGTCAGCTCTTTACAGCGTGTTGAGAGGTTAGGGTCTGTCAGAATTTCTTTCACGGATGTGTCCGTCTGAGCACGGAGACGTGCGCCAGCAAAAAGAGTCAATATTCCGACGATCCAAACAAGCTTCATACCTTAATTATAACGTGTAGTGTCCTGGAAAGAGCAACCTCTAAATGGTTGTCGGAGGCATTGGCGGGGGTCTATGATGAAGTGTCACACTCTTGAGGCCCTATGCAATCCGCCGTCGTCCTCATTCCGGCCCGTTTCCAATCCACTCGTTTTCCGGGGAAGCCGCTTGCCCCCATCGCTGGCCGCTCCATGATCGAGCGGGTGTACACCCAAGCTCTCGCCGCCGGATTTCCGACCTATGTTGTGACCGATGATGAACGCATCGAGAAAGCCGTGAAGGCTTTCGGCGGTCAAGTGCTGCGCGTGGACGATGATGTCCCGTCAGGCTCTGAGCGGATCGCTCTGGCATACGCGCGCTTCTTGAGCGCAACCCCGGCGAAGTTCGTGGTGAACGTCCAAGGAGATGAACCGCTCTTGCAGGGTGCTGTGCTTAAAGAACTCGTCGCGTTTCATGAGCAAAGTTCATTTGATGTGACGACACTCGTACGACCGCGGCAGCGCTCGGAAAGTGATTGGACGAATCCGAACGTGGTGAAGGCCGTGTTAGGCCTGCGCGGTCGCTGCAGTTATTTCTCGCGCGCCAGTGTGCCCTTTGAACGGGATGGAAGTGCGAGTCCGTGGCATCAGCACATCGGGGTTTATTGTTACCGTGCTGGAGCACTGCAAACGTTCGTGACGTTAGCGGCTTCACCATTAGAACATTTAGAAAAGTTAGAACAGCTGCGTGGCATGGAAAACGGCATGACCTTTGGTGCGCTCGCCACCACGCAGAAGTTGATCGGCGTCGATGTACCTGAAGATGTAAAACGAGTTGAGGAGGCCTTGCGTGAGTAAGCACAACAAGAAGTACATCTTTGTCACTGGTGGTGTGACGAGTTCCCTGGGTAAGGGGCTTGCTGCTGCAAGTATCGCGGCCTTGATTGAGCGGCGCGGATTCCGCGTGAACATGCTCAAGATGGATCCCTACATCAACGTCGACCCCGGCACCATGAGTCCCACGCAGCACGGCGAAGTGTTTGTCACCGACGATGGCGCTGAGACCGATTTGGATCTCGGCCACTACGAGCGCTTCACCACGCTCACACTCTCGCGCAACAACAACTTCACCACTGGCCAGGTGTACCTGAAAGTGATCGAGAACGAGCGCGAAGGCAAGTACCTCGGTAAAACCGTGCAGGTGGTGCCGCACATCACCAACGAAATCAAACGCCGCATCCTGATCGCTTCAGAAAACTGCGATCTCTTGATCGGCGAGATCGGTGGCACCGTGGGCGACATCGAATCCCTCCCGTTCCTGGAATCGATTCGTCAGTTCGCTCACGACGTCGGTACGGAAAACGTGCTGTTCGTGCACTTAGTCCTCGTGCCGTACATCGCCGCGGCCGGTGAGTTGAAGTCGAAACCCGCGCAGCACTCGGTGAAAGAGCTTCGGGGCATTGGTCTGTTCCCCCACTTGATCATCTGCCGCTCTGATCGTCCGATTGATAACGATATTCTCGAGAAGATTTCGCTCTTCTGTAACGTGCCGAAGAAGAACGTGTTTCAGTCCATCGACATGGACCTGATCTACAAAGTTCCTCTGGAATTCCACAAGCAAGGTCTCGACGAGCGCATCACGGAGATCCTCAACATCTGGTCACCGCAGCCGAACATCAAAGAGCTCGAGCAAGTTGTCTTCAACGCCACTCATCCGATCCATGAAGTGGAAATCGGGATTGTTGGGAAATACACCGACTTGATTGAAAGTTATAAGTCCCTTGATGAAGCCCTTCGTCACGCGGCGATGGCGACCCAAACGAAGCTCAAGCCGGTTTACATCGACGCGGAAGAGCTGGAAAAAACCAAAGACCTTAAAATTCTCGACAGTGTTCACGCCATTCTCGTTCCCGGGGGCTTCGGCTCACGTGGAACAGAGGGCAAGATCATGGCAATTCAGTATGCGCGTGAGAAGAAGATTCCATTCTTCGGGATTTGCCTTGGGTTGCAACTGGCGATGATCGAGTTCGCGCGTCACATGGCCGGCATCAAAAACGCGACGTCGATGGAGTTCACTGATTCAGGCGATTTCGTGATTCACTACATGTCCGGTCAACGGGACGCGAATAAGGGCGGCACCATGCGCCTGGGCGCGTACGATTGCTCCATTGCAGATGGAACACTCGCACACAGGGTGTACGGCATGAGCACCATTTCAGAACGCCACCGCCATCGCCTCGAAGTGAACAACGCCTTTGTCGATCAGCTCAAGAAAGCCGGCATGATTATTTCTGGAACGAACAAACAACTCAATCTCGTGGAGATCATCGAACTCAAAGATCATCCGCACTTCATCGCGTGTCAGTACCACCCGGAGTTTAAGTCTCGACCGGTCACGCCACATCCACTGTTTGCGAGCTTTATGAAAGCCGCGATTGCTCAGAAAGAAGGGAAAAGAAAATGAAAATGGATTTTTTTATCGGCACCTGTGTGCTTGAAAGTCGTGACCTCGTGATGAGTGTGGCCGAGCGTCTGGTGAAAGACCTTGAGCCGTTCAAAGGCAAAATCAACCTGCACTTCAAAGGCAGTTTTGATAAGGCCAACCGCTCGTCCTTCACCTCTTATCGTGGCCCAGGGCTCGACGAAGGGTTGAAGATGCTGCAAGAAGTGAATAAGACTTTTGGCATTCCCACCATCACGGATTTCCATTTGCCCGATCAAGCCGAAGCAGTGGCTTCGGTGGTTCACGTGCTGCAAGTGCCGGCGTTCCTTTGCCGCCAAACGGATATGATTCACGCTGGTGCGATGGCGTGTGTGAAACACAAGCGTGATTTAAAGGTGAAGAAGGGCCAGTTCCTTTCACCAGAAGAAACTAAGAATATCGTGGATAAAGCGGTGTCAGCAGGTCTCTCAAAAGATCATATCTTGCTGACAGAACGGGGCAGCTCCTTTGGCTACAACAACCTCGTGGTGGATATGGCCTCATTCCAAATCATGAAGTCATTTGGTGTTCGCACCGTTCACGATGCCACTCACTGCGTGCAGCGTCCGGGCGGTCTTGGCACATCGACGGGCGGTAAGCGCGAACAAATTTTGACTCTCGCTCGTGCCGCCGTGGCGGCCGGTGCGGACGGTGTCTTCATGGAAACGCACCCGGATCCTGCGAAGGCTCTTTCTGACAGCGCCACGGCGTTGCCGCTAGATCAGGTCAAAGGCATCGTCGAGAAGCTCTTGGCGATTAAAGAGGTGGTCGGATGATCGATTTTCGCGGCCTCGCCAAAAAACACGAAGCTAAACTTAAAAAAATCAAAGTCGCCTGTTTTGATCTCGACGGTATCCTGACAGATGCCAAAGTTCAGTACGATGGGGCGGAGCTCGGCTTCAACCGCTCGTTCTGTGTCTACGACGGCTACGGCATGAAGCTTTTGATGAAGGCCGGCCTGAAGGTCGGTGTGATCACGGGCGGTAAC
>JAIXOY010000031.1 GCA_027486525.1 Pseudomonadota bacterium | reverse complement strand
TGGTGACCTTCCTCGATTCGGATGAGAGCATGGGAACCTTACTCTCGCAGGGGCGGACGGTTTACCCAAAAACAAACGCTCAATTCCCGGGAGACTACGAAGAAGGTCAGACCTACCCTGTGCCCGAAAAAGAATTCTTACTCCTCACGCCGCTCAAGGCCGGCGACTCCGCCAACATCAGAAAGTACAAGGACATGGCACTTTCGCGCCGCTACCGCATGAATGGCAGAGAATTCATCACACGCTAAGCATGATTGATTTCTCGCGCCACCGCTTCTCACCGGTCATCCAGCTGCCTGCGGACTATGAAGTGTACGACTTCACGGCGGGCTATGATCCCCATCGCCAACGCAGCTCCGACTACGGCGTCGGTAGGTACAACGAAGTTCGCAAGAACATGTACACCACCGCACTCTTCGGAAATGAGCGCAACATCCACATGGGCATTGATCTCTCCGCACCAGTCGGCGAGCCGGTAAAAAGCTTCTACGACGGCGAGATCTTTCTCTTTGGCTACAACGGTGCTCCGGGTGATTACGGACACACCGTGATCGTGCGCTATGTGATTGACGGCGTTGAGCTCTACGCGCTCTACGGTCACCTCGACGCGGCCTCTACCGCCAACAAAGTGGTGGGACAGAGAGTCGCAGCAGGCGAAGCCATCGCTTGGCTAGGAGATAGGCATGAGAACGGCGGCTGGAATCCGCACCTGCACTTGCAGCTGAGCTACGAGCGACCACTGGTGTGTGACATGCCGGGAGCGGTGAGTGCTGCGAATCTCGAGAAGGCGTTGCTCACCTACCCTGATCCGCAGCTCGTGCTCGGGAAACTTTATTAGTAAGAAATCTTCAAGACTTCATCAAGTGTCGTATCACCCTGAATCACTTTGCGTGCGCCATTTGAACGAATCGAGGCAAACATGCCTCGAGTTTTTTCACGCAGCTCTGCGACTTCGACCTTCGCGTGAATCTGCTTTTTGATTTTATCGTCGAACTTCACCAGCTCGTAGACGCACATGCGACCCAGGTAGCCGGTGTGCTTGCACTCTTCGCAGCCTTTGGCTTCATGAACAGTCGCGGGCATGTCGAGGATTTCACCGTCGAGCAACGTTTCCCACTTATGCTTGTCCGTCGGCACTTCTTCTTTGCAGTGCGGACATAAGCGGCGGACCAGACGTTGCGCCAGAATCCCTAGCAGCGACGAGTTAATCAAAAACGTTTGCAGGCCCAAATCGACCAAGCGCTGAATGGTCGCGAGCGCACCGTTGGTGTGGAGCGTACTGAAGACTAAGTGGCCGGTGAGCGATGACTGAATGGCCATCTCGCCGGTCTCAAGGTCGCGGATCTCACCCACCATGATGATGTCGGGGTCTTGGCGCAAGAACGAGCGAATGCACTCGGCGAAGGTCAAGCCGATCTGCGGATTCACTTGCACCTGGTTGAAGCTATCGACTTCCATCTCGACAGGATCTTCTGCCGTGCAGACGTTGACGTCGGGTGTGGCGACCTTATTCAGCGTAGTGTAGAGCGTGGTGGTCTTGCCTGAGCCGGTAGGGCCGGTCACCAGGATCAAGCCCTGAGAGGAGTGGATCATCTCTTCCCAGGTCGCCAGATCTTCCGGCAAGAAACCGATGAAGGAAAGATCCTGCCCGGCGACGTTTTTATCAAAAATGCGCACCACAAGTTTTTCACCGTGGCTCGTCGGCATGGTCGACAAGCGCATTTCAACGGTCTTGCCGTTATCCATGGTCCGCTTGATGCCACCATCTTGCGGCTTGCGCTTCTCATCGAGCTTCATGTCGCCCAGAATTTTAAATCGCGAGATGATCATCAAGAGCGCATCGTGGTCAAGGCGGTAGACCGTGCGGAGGTCGCCGTCGATGCGGAAGCGCACTTGCCCGAGGCCTTTCTTGGGCTCGATGTGGATGTCTGAAGCGCGTTCAAGAATCGCAAAGTTCAAGAGCCAGTCGACGATCTTCGCGACTTGATTATCTTGCGCGCTGAGATTGCGCCCGCGGGATTTCTCGAGGAGCTGATCGAGCTCGCCGGTCTTGCCTTGACGCAGGAGACGCAGACGATCCGCCCCGACCTTGCCTTGCTCCCGGGCCACGGCCTTGAACGCTTTCTGCACGACGAAGATTTCATTCAACAGATGCTTAATCTGGCGTGGTGACCCCAGACGTAATTCGATCTTCCGACGTGTCTGCGCCGCGATCTCATCCACCCAGCCGCGCACCAAAGGCTCGGAGGTGACGATGACGACTTTCTCGTCATCCATTTCTACGGCACAGATGCCTAAGCGCTCGGCGTAGGCATGAGGGATCAAGGTGCCCACGACTTCAAGGTTGACCTTAGTGGGATCGACCCGCATGTACTCGATGCCGAGCGACTTTGCCACGATCGTAGCGAGCTCATCGAACGTGACCTTTTTCCCGAGGGCCTGCTTATCGCTGATCGTCGCATCGGCCAACAAGGAGAGCGGATGCTCACTCGAGCGCGCCCACAACTTCAACCACCGTTCGGCCTCCGCGGCTGGAACGAGGTTCGCTTTCACCAACGGTGAAAGGACATCACGCAAAGTAATGTTGCGGTCACTGGAACTGTGTAGTTGGCGTAAACCCATGGGTAAAATCCTTTGAATGACTTATCGGCAGCGTGACCGAAAAAGCAATTTGCTCGGGAAGGGTTTTTGTACGTAAAATGAGAATTATGACAAAACCCAGCTACCGCGAGATTTTGCGAAGTAAACTCCAGGAAAAAGCCGACCGAAACAGACGGTACTCCCTGCGTGCCTTCGCCAAGGATCTGGGTGTATCACCGGCGCTTTTGAGCCAAGTTCTCAGCGGTAAACGTGGAATGTCAGAGACGATGGCGCGAGATGTGGCCAGAAAACTCAAGTTAAACGCTGTCCAACAGGACTACTTCTGCGACCTCGTGGCCGCGGACCACGCGAAGAGTGACACTAAAAAAACGCAGGCGCAAGAACGCCTTAAAAATTACGATCGCACCAAAATTAAGCAACTCGGCCTTGAGTACTTTGTGCGTATCCACGAATGGCACCACTACGCGATTCTCGAATGCACGGGACTCAAAGATTTCCAACCATCGACGAGTTGGTTGGCAAAAAAACTAAACATAGAAGAAGTTAAAATCCGCATCGCCGTCGAGAGGCTGGAAGAAATCGGCCTGCTGAAGATCACACCAGAAGGAAAGTGGCTCGACACTCACGCGCATGTGCAGATTCGGCTAGACGCAGAAGCCACCAAGCTGGCACTCAAGCAATACGCCCTTCTGGGCATGGAGTCCCTTGCAACGGCCCCGATGACGAAGAGAGAGAACTCTGCGTTTGTGATGAGCGTGGATTCAAAACGAATCGAAGAAGCGAAGAAAGTCCTCACTGATTTCAACCAGTCCTTCATTGAGCAGTTCAATGCCAGTGAGGATGAGAAAGACGCTGTTTTCGTGCTCGCCACGCAGTTCTTTCCCGTCACGACTTAAGCAAACACAGCAAACACAAATTTCGTGCTAGCTAGACAGCAGGTGTTCCTCGGGAGAAAAGTGGCGCTCACAAAGGAGCTACTTATGAAAAAGCTGCTGTTACTTCTCTCTCTTATTCTCACCTCACAGGCCTATGCCACAGGAACCTATCTCGGAAATATTTCATTAAGTGGAGTCAACACCGACTCGGTCGGCACCACAATCATGAATCAGGCCGTAAAAGTCAGCGTGAAAGATTTAAAATGTCGTCCTGCCGGTTATGAACGCGAAGACGTCTGCTTTCTTCGCACTGTTGCAAGCAAGACTTTCAAGGTCGAGGCCCTCAAAGTCGAGAACGACCAACTCATTTACAAGGGTACAGCTGGCCATGTGGTTTGCGGAAACTACGGCGTAAGCCGCGTGCTTCGCCGTCGGACCTTGTTTTTGACTGGCAACTGCCAGGTTGAGACAAAAATCGAAAGTGCCGGTCGCAACAGTGTGCTCGTCGTGAATTTCGTTACGCGCTAGGTTCTATTTTAGATTGGTCGCCGTCACTAAAAGATGGCGGTAGCCGTCTCGTTTTGCAAAGAGACGCTTGAGGCCTTCGTCGATCGTGATCTCGGCCTTCCAGCCCAGATCACGCTCGGCCTTGGCGTGGGAAAACCAATGATCAGTTCCCATGTTCAAGGCGACAAATCGAGTGACCGGCGGCTCTGGTGAGAAAATCCCTGCCATCTTCCACATTTTTTCAAAGACCCAGCCCATGGTGACAGCGGTTTTTAAACCGAGAGTACTGTCAGGCGCAGGGATCTCCGCAAGCTTCAGAACTTGCTCAATGAAATCCCACAACTTCACGGGGCCCTGCCCAAGGAAATAAGCTTGTCCGGGAACGGGCGAGCCAGCTGTGAGCTTTTCAAAAGCCAGCACGTGAGCGCGCGCCGCTTCTTCCACGTAAATCACGTCGACTTGGTTGTCGCCACTGCCAATGATCTTAAGTTTTCCGAGCCGCGCTTGGTCCATCACGCGCGGAAGAAGATTTTCATCCCCCGGCCCCCAGATCAAATGCGGACGCAGAGACACCGTCATGAAGCTCGGATTATTCGCTGCGAGCACAAGCTGTTCGGCTGCGGCTTTTGTGCGTGGGTAATGCCCCA
Source organism: Pseudomonadota bacterium (assembly GCA_027486525.1). GTDB lineage: Bacteria > Bdellovibrionota > Bacteriovoracia > Bacteriovoracales > Bacteriovoracaceae > UBA6144. The sequence goes on along the minus strand of JAIXOY010000031.1, from coordinate 2,738 downwards.
GATGCTCTTTGGGATATGGGAGGGTTTCGTCAGCACCTTGGTGGCCACCGCGACCAAACACACTGCTCGGCGAGCCGGTGTACACAAAGCGTTTCACGCCATGGCGTTGAGCTGAGTTTAAGAGATTTTCTGTGCCGCTGATATTGATGCGATCGAAGACTTCCGCTTTGCCCCACATGCCCACAAGCGACGCAACGTGGAAGACCGCGTCGAAGCCTTGCGACAGCGCGCGTTCAACATCGTCACCATTTCCCACGTCACCACGAATCGTAGGCACACCAATGTTTTCCAGATGCTCGTAGGAGTGACGGGAAAAATTCGTCACCATGTAGCTTGGATTCTTTAAGAGTTCTTTGATGATCCAGGTACCAAGAAAACCACCGCCGCCGGTGACGAGAATTCTCATACGCTCTCCTTCTGGGCCCAGGCCGATAAAGCCACGCGATCGATCTTAATATTATGGCGTACATCTACCGGAAAACCAGGGTGTGGGAAAAAATCTTGGATGCTTTGGGTATGCGGAGTTTTTGCGCCTAAAGCCCTCAACTCTTTCTTAATCTGCTGGCTCCAACCATAGCCAGGGCGCATCTCGACCACGATCCCCGCCCGGTCCTTAAGATTCACGAGTGCGGTTCGTTTCACGGCCGGATGCTGATTGAAGATGGCTTCACACGGAATCGGATAGTGAGTTCCTACGACGTGCACCTTGCGACCGCAGAACCACAGACGCCCCTGCTCATCCAAGTAGCCCACGTCTCCCATGCGATGACTAAGCCCATCCTCATGAGGAATCTTCGCGAGCTTGGTGGCTTCATCACGTCCAAAATAACCGGGGGTCACCGTCGGTCCCTGCACGACGATTTCTCCAATGGTTCCTCGCGGCACTTCTTTTAAAGTTGCTTCTGGAATATCCGTCGCTTGAATGATGATGATTTTATTTCCTGGAGTCGCTGGTCCCACGCAGGTGCCTGCGCCCGTGCGCGTTTTAGGCCATGTCTCTTTAAGAATCTCGCGACCACTCATGCATGCTACCGGCAAACACTCTGTCGCGCCGTAAGGCGTGTGGGTGGTGCCGTTGGGCAGTATTTGTGCCCACATCTCATGAATCACACCTTGCACCGGCGCACCAAACATCACCACGTGCTGCAAATGCGGAAGCGTAATCTTGTGATCTAAGCAGTACTGCCCCACACGTTCCCAGATGGCAGGAGAGCCTGCGCAGAAAGTGATCTTCTCATTGATGAGCGTGGGAACAATCTTCGCAGGGTCACAGTTGGCCGGCTTGGTGGGATCCATATCCGGAATGACACTGGTCATGCCCATGGCAAGCGTGAATAAAGCAAAGAGTGGAAAACCAGGCAGATCTTTGTGTGTAGAATCGAGACGAAACATCTCTTGCAGCATGTGGGTCTGGGCGGTGAGAATTCCGTGAGTCGTGATGACGCCTTTAGGAGTGCCGGTGCCACCGGAAGTAAAAAGAATGGCCGCCGTGTCCGTGGGCTTTGCCGCAAAGACTTTAAAGTCTGTAGACTCTGAATCAAGATCTTTTAAAAGGTTGGGGGCAAGGAAAAAATTAGGCGACACGGTCCAGGCCCACTTCAAGGATTTAAATGAGGAGGCAAAAATCCGACGCAGGACATGCACCACATTCACAGCAATCATTCCTTCAGGGGCGACTTCGCTGAGCGCTTTCAGAAGATTTTTGCGTCCCATGCCGGGATCGATCAAAACCGGGATCGCGCCAAGCTTGAAAAGAGCAAAGGTGATGATGGAAAATTCGAGTGACGGTCGGACAAACAAAGCGACGCGCGCTCCAGGACGTACGCCCGAGTCATGGAGACGTTGGGCGATCTGCTGCGAGCGGCGCTCAAACTGGGCAAATGTATAAAAGGATCCATCCCACATCGTGACGGAGGCTTTATTGGGATGCAGGCGCGCTTGTTCTTGAATAAGCGCGGCGATGTTCACTGAGTGCGCCCGATGAAGCTGGTGATGGATTCGATGGCCTTCTTCGGCGCGTCCTCAAGCACATAGTGGCCGGCATCCGCGATCCAATGGGCCTCAGCATCTGGATAGATCCGAAGCCAGCGTTCAAAGAAGTCTTTGTTGAAGCAGAAATCTAATCCGCCCCACACAATCAGCTTGGGCACTTTGAGTTTTGAAAGTTGCGATTCCACGGTCTGCAATGTTTTCCAACTGCGATGCGACTCATCCAAGGGAATGTCTTGCACGAAGCGCGAGACAGCAATGCGGTTCTCGTAGGAGTCATAGGGCGCAAGATACGCGGCCTTGACCGCAGAGGGCAAGCGGCGCTTGGTGGTCATGAAAGTGGCGGGCCAGGCAAAACCATTCAAGGAGCGCACGAGGAACTCGCCGAACTTGCCCGCTTTGCAAAGGGCGATACGCTTAGGAATATCCGGACTTAGGAACGCCGCTGTGTTTAGAATCACGATGCGCTTGATGAGCTGCGGGTGGCGGGTAGCAAAGCCCATCCCGATCGCTCCGCCCCAATCGTGCACCACTAAAGTGATATCTTTCAAATCAAGGAAGGCGACGAGCTTTTCAAGATTCTGAATATGGTTCTCGAGCGTGTACTCATAGTCCTGCGGCTTATCCGAAAAACCGCAACCGATATGATCCGGGGCCACACAGCGAAAATGCTTTGAGTAAGCGGTGATCAAATGGCGGTAGTAGAATGACCAGGTCGGGTTGCCATGCACCATCAACATCGCAGGGCC
>JAIXOY010000012.1 GCA_027486525.1 Pseudomonadota bacterium | reverse complement strand
CAATGGCGGAAATAGTCTTCAGCAACTCCGAGTAGTCCTTAACCTCAATCTCGAACACGAAGCTACCCTTCTGATCTGGCAGCGAGCGGGCCATGGCGGCACGAATGTTGATGCCCCCATTGGTGATGGTCTTCGAGATCTTCGAGAGAATCCCCGGCTTATCGTGGGTCATGACTCGAATGTTCACCGGGTGAGCAAACGCGTAGCCGCGGTTCCACTCCACATTCAAGCGGCGAGAGTTTTCCACTTCGTGGGCGCGATGGCAGCCGACGGTATGGACGGTGATGCCCCGACCGCGAGTGATGAAGCCGACGATGGGATCGCCTGGGATCGGATTGCAGCAACGGCCCATGCGAACCTGCACATCGTCGAGCCCGTCGACGATCACAGCATTGTCACGGCCAATCGAGCGACGAGCGTTCTTGGCGACGATTTCAGCGAAGGTCTCTTTCGGAGTCTCTTCCTGAATCTCTTCTTTGTAGTCGATCCCTTTCACCAAAGGCAAAACATCGCGCAGAGCGTGCATGCCTGCACCGATCTGGACCTGAAGTTCTTCGAGCGTTTTTACATGAAAGTGATCGTAGGCATCGTGGAAAGCGCCCTGCTTCTCTAGCGCTTTGGCGGTGGTGCCATAACTCTTGAGAGCTCGATCCAGCATTTCTTCGCCATCGACGTGGTGCTTATCGCGTTCAACCTTCTGGAGGTACTGTTTGATCTTTGTGATCGCGCGGGACGTTTTACAGATCTTCAACCAGTCTTTCGACGGGACTTGCGTCTTTGACGTAAGCACTTCAACCGTGTCACCGGATTTGAGGCGGTACTTCAGAGGCACCATCTTGCCGTTGACCTTCGCACCCACGCACTGGTTCCCCACTTGCGTGTGGACGGAGTACGCGAAATCCAGAGCCGTCGCACCGTAGCGAAGCTCTTTAACGTCGCCGGCCGGTGTGAAAATGAAAATCCCCCCCACGTCCAAGTCGTTCTTCACCACGTCCATGAACTCGCTCGAGCTCGTGACGTTTTGATTGAACTCCATCAATTCTTCGACCCACTTCAGCTTGGTGGCCGGAGCACTTTGATCGCGCTGCTTGTACTTCCAGTGCGCGGCCACGCCGCGTTCCGCGACCTCGTGCATTTCGTAGGTGCGAATTTGAATTTCGATGCGTTCCGCACCTGGGCCAATGACCGTCGTATGCAGCGACTGGTAGTTGTTGACCTTGGGAATGGCGATGTAGTCCTTGAAGCGGCCAGGGACCGGAGTGAAAGCACTGTGGATGACACCCAGGACTTTGTAGCACTCGGTGATGTTGCCGGTGAGGACACGGAAGGCGAGCAAGTCTTGGATCTGATCGAAGTCCACTCCCCGCTGCGCCATCTTTTTGTAGATCGAATAGAAATGCTTCGGCCGGCCACTGACGTCGGCCTGCACGCTGTACTCCAGGAGCTTTTCTTGGATCGTGTCGATGGTGTCGCGGATGTATTCTTCGCGCTCGGCTTTCTTCATGCTGATTTTTTCAGCAAGGCGGTAGTACGTATCCGGGTGGAGATAGCGCAGACACAAGTCTTCCAGCTCTCCCTTCACGGAGTTGATACCCAAGCGGCTCGCGAGGGGCACGTAGATGTCGAGCGTCTCTTGCGCCTTCGCCATCTGCTTTTCTTTCGAGACGTATTGGAGCGTGCGCATGTTGTGCATGCGATCGGCGAGCTTGACGATGATCACGCGCAGGTCCTGCGCCATCGCCACCACCATCTTGCGGAAGTTCTCGGCTTGCGATTCTTCCTTGCTCTTGAATTTGATTTTAGAAATCTTGGTACAGCCCACGACGATCTGCGCGACGTTCTTCCCAAAGAGCTTTTCAATCTCTTCCGGCGACACTTCACAGTCTTCCACGGTGTCATGGAGGAGGCCGGCCATGATGCTATCGAGATCCATCTTGAGCTTCACGAGGGTCGTCGCCACGTTCAACGGATGGATGATGTACGGCTCACCGGAGCTGCGCTTCTGCTTGATGTGCTTGAGCTCCGCGAACTCGTAGCACTTCCGCAGAAGAGTGATGTCACCCTCAGGGTTTGAGGCTTCGACACGACGAACCAGTTCATCGACCGTGAGATTCGGTTCGTGGGAAAAATCTATGCGCTCCGAAAACATCAGCGCCCCTTCAATTGACCGGCGACGATGCTCGCGAGTTCTTCGTAGGCGCGTTCCACTTCATCGTTCGTGATGAGGGAGTCGTAGTCATGGGCCCGGGTGAGCTCGATGCGCGCATTCTTGAGGCGTTCGTCGATCACGTGCGCGGGGTCGGTCGCGCGGCCGCGCAGACGCTTTTCGAGATCGTCGATCGATGGCGGGCGGATGAAAATCACATGCGCGCGAGCACCGAAGATCTTCTTCATGGCATCCGCGCCTTGCACGTCGAGATCGAACAACAAAGCCTTGCCTTCTTTGGTGCCTTCGTTCACGAAGCCTAAAGAAGTCCCATAGTAGTTCGAGTGCACTTTCGCCCATTCAATGAAATCATTGCGAGCGATACGAGCTTCGAAGTCTTCGGGTGTGATGTAGTGATAATCAACGCCGTCGCGCTCACCCGGACGCATCGGGCGCGTGGTGCACGACACCGACCAGTGGAGTTCGGGGTGTTGTTTCTTGAGGCGTTCTAAGAGCGTGCTTTTGCCCGTGCCCGAAGGGGCACAAATAACGATCAGACGACCTTTAGGATGGGCGGTATCGGTCATTCCAGGTTCAACGCTTGTTCTCTGATTTTTTCGAGCTGTACCTTCATTTCTACCACGTTTTGGGAGATTTCCATGTGGGCAGATTTCGACCCCATGGTGTTGGTCTCACGGCCCAGCTCCTGGAGCAGGAAATCGATTTGGCGACCCACTTCCCCGTCACCTTTCATCACTTCGCGAAGCTTCGCGACGTGGATCTTCGCCCGATTGATTTCCTCGTCTATTTCGAGTTTCTCGAGGTAGAAGATCACTTCTTGCATGAGGCGGCCCTGGTCGACTTGGAAGTCTTTCATGCGCTCATTGAGCTTGGCGGTGAGTTTTTCTTTCATCATCTCCGGGTACTGACCCTTCAAGACTTCATTCTTCAAGAGTAGTTTTTCGTAGTCCGCGAGATGCTCTTGCAATTTATTTACGAGAGAGAGGCCTTCGTTGGCGCGGGAAGTTTTCAAGAGCCCCATGGCCTTGGCAAAAGCTTCGAGCACGAGGGGCGAGAGTTCTTGGCCCTTATCGCTTTCTTCTTCTTTCAGGAAGTCTTGGCGT
>JAIXOY010000215.1 GCA_027486525.1 Pseudomonadota bacterium | reverse complement strand
TTCTACACGGATCGCTCGGGCATGGCCCGGCAAGAGAACTGGTGGTACCACGTCGCCCCCATCATCAGTGCGAAAGGTGAGTTTTCTGTGATCGATGGCGGTCTCCCCGGAGTCGTCAATGGCCCGCTGCCGATGGACAAGTGGTTCAAGAAGATCGTGAACTACACTGGGTGCCGGGAGATCACCGCCGAAGACGTTGATTTGATCCCCAACATGTTCACCATGAGTCGGATGCCGAAGATGAGCCTTGCGGGTGTGAGTGATTGCTACTACCGCATCACCTCTGCGCCTTACTGGACGCCGAAAACCATCGCGCTCAATCTCTTGGGACGAAACGAAGCCGGCGAGCCGATCAGTTTTGAGCGCACGGATTTCGTCGAAAACGAAGTCATCGCCGCGTGCCTGGAAGTGTCGACCACGGGCCTCAATCCGGGGACGGAGAGAAGACTAAAACGCTGCCGTAAATTCCTAGGCCTTCCTGCTCTATAAGTGAGAGAGGAAGCGATCGATGTCGGTTTGCGAAACGTGCAAGTGCGGCGCGACCCGAATCGAGCTGCCGCGGAAACTCACGTAGATCTTGTCTCGCTCAAGCCGCTGCGCCAGCCCAGCGGGAATTCCGTTCGGATGGCGGATGCCGACCATGTGGGTTGAGCGATGCTCCTTCGGAACAGCGACGTAGCCTTTCTTCTCAGCCCCCTCAGAAATCTCATTCACGATCTCGCTGATGCGCTCACTGATCACCGCAGGTTTCCAGGCGTGCAGCTGCTCGAGGGCCGCCACGGCCATGGGAAGGAGAATGTGACTGCTCCGTTCGCCCATGTCAAAGCGAGTGGCCCCCGGGCGATACTCGGAGCGGTAGTTGACGAGGTTAGAAAAAGTCTCACTGCCTTGGCGCGCGAGCCACGTTTCTTCTAAGGCCGTTCCGTTGTGGTACTTCTTCGCGACGTACAAGAAGCCATAGCCGTAGGGCCCCATCATCCATTTGTAGGTCGGAGCGATCAGGAAATCCGGTTGCACGGCTTTTACATCGAAGGGCACGGCCCCGAGACTCTGACAGCCATCAATCACGAGGGCTGCGCCGACTTCGCGGCATTTCTTCCCCACGGCCACGCAATCCAGCGTTGTGCCGTCGGTCCAATGCGCGGGAACCGCCGCCACGAGACATGTTCTTTCGTTGATGAGTGGGAGAGTGGCGCTGGTCCAATCACCATTGGCCGGACGAGGAATGGTGACGAGCTTCGCACCTTTCTCACGGCAAACGCGCTCGAGCGGGTAGTACATCGCCGGGAACTCTTCTGCTTGGATGAGAACTTCCCCGCCGATTTTGACGTTGATGTTTTTCACCGCCGTGGCGACGCCGTAGCTCGCGGCCGGAATCAGCGCGATGTCCAGCGCCTCTGAGTTGATCAGCTTAGCGAAGAGCTCGCGGGCCCGATCCGATTCCGCGAAGAAACTTTCGCAGCTGATCTTCCAGGGATGGCATTTACGGCTGAGGCCCTCGGCCCCGGCCTCGTGGACTTTCTTGAGAAGGGGAGACATGCCCGCGACGTTGAAGTAGGCATCGCCGTCCGCGAGATCGAAGAGGTGTCGTTCGGATTTAATCATGGATTGATTCTAACAAAAAAGCCTCCCCGAAGGGAGGCTTTCCGTTAGCTCGCGAGGACTTTGTAACCCTCGGGCATGAACCGTTTCGGGACAACTTGGACGCTCACTCCATGGACGAGCGCGAGCTCCGCAAGGTCGTCGAACACGTCATCGTCGGTGTGGTTCTTCTGCGAGCGGTGGAGGACGAGGCCCTCTAAGGGATCGATCTTGCCGAATTGCACGTCGTCGGCGGTGATGACGAGCTTGGAGATTTGCTTATCGAGGATAAGTCTGATGACGGTGCTCAGTTGTTCTTTGTCTCCAGCGAAAACGTGGTTGCTGAGCACCTCGTTGACGGCCGTCATGTTATGGCGGTCGAGGACACGCCGCAGGCGAAGGCGCGCGACTCCGATGGAGTTCACGGGATTTTCTCGGTCGAAGCGATCCTGCGTAAGTAGCACGGGGACTCCTAGCTGGTCCCAGAACCGTTCGACCTGAAAAACCGAGTGTTCGGCGGAGGAGATCGCCACGAACTTGGTCCGCTCCGTCACCCGCGCCGCGAGTTCGTCGCGCAAAAACCGCATGAACTGGCGGACGCTGCCGCGGTCGATCCGGTAGGGCCAGTCGTCGAGCAGGGTCCGAGAGCTCGGGATGAAGCGATCGATGATTTCGTCGTCGTACAGGCCCACTCGCGTGAGCACCGCGCCCCGAGTGTTGAAGTGCAGCACCAGCGTTTCAGATTCGTAGATGTCTTTCATCAGAAGCGGCTTGATGTGAAAGGTATCCGCGACGACGACGCGCGGTTGCAGTTCACACAGCAACGGGAAGAGCGAAATGTTCTCTTCGAACAGGAAGAGACTGAGGGTCGCGACTTTGCGCTCTTTCCAGTTTTCCCAGTCGATCTTGGGCCACTCCGGCTTCGCCTTTCCCGCCTCCAGATAGAGCTTGTCGGCCACTTTCGAGAGGGCCCGGTAGATCTGCGCGGGGCTCGTTGCTGCGCCCAGGAGCGGGATGAACATCGAGGTCTTCGTGCCAGGGGTGTTTGAGCCCACGAGGATTTTTTCCAGCGTATTGTTGGTCGTCACTTTCATGCTATGTCCTTTGTTTTTTGTGACCACTAGTTGTCGCGGAGCCGGTCGACCTGGTCGCCGACGAAGTGCGCTCGCTCATCGATCGGCATCAGGCGTGCGCCTGGGTTGAGCCGATGAGCACAACTTGTGAACAAGAGAAGGAAAACGAGACTGACAGCTGACATGGCATCCACCTTTGTAGATGGTAGTCTCGCTGTGAACGCTTCCGGGCGATGCCGTGTTGACGGAAATGCGTTACCCGTTATGGGCCAGCTACTCCCTACCAGGCTTCATTTTACGGAAAGTTGGAAATTAAAAAAAATTGATAAGTTCGTAGAACTAGATTGGAAAAAATGAAGCCAAAAGGTCTGAATGACCTCTTGGCTTCACCAGGAATGGACTACTGAAGGGCGGCCGCTGCATCCGCGTGCCCTGCCAAGGCTGAGCCACGAAGATCAGTGTTATCCACAGCACTATCGATCAAGCGCTGACGGAGTTCCACCGGCGTGAGGTTCGGGTTCTGCGCGAGCATCAAACCAGCGATGCCCGAGATGTGCGGGCACGCCATCGATGTGCCCGACATTTTCTTGTAACCGTTACTAGCAACCGTCGAGTACGTATCGACACCCGGAGCGAAAACGTCCACTGACTGAGCGCCGTAGTTAGAAAAAGAAGCGCGCTTGCCTTTACCGTCCATGGCACCCACTGAGATCAAGCTTTCAACTTCGTAGTTCGCTGGGTACGTCGCTACGGAGTCATTGTTCGCGTTGCTGTTACCAGCAGCGGCGACAAACAAGATGCCCGCGTCTTCAGCTTTCTTGATCACCTCAAAAAGTGATTCCATGCGAGGACCGCCGCCCCAAGAGTTGCTCATGATGTCCACGCCGCGCTTGATGGCGTAGTCGATCGCAAGGATCGCGCCTTCGAGAGTACCGCTGCCGCTGTCAGAGAGGAATTTGATCGGAAGGATTTGCACTTCTGCCATCACGCCGGCCACGCCGATGGAGTTGTGTTCCGCGCCGATGACACCTGCACAGTGAGTGCCGTGGCCATGGCCATCCATAGGGTCAGCGTCGTTATTCGCGAAGTCGTAACCGTAAACGTCATCGATCAAGCCGTTCGCGTCATCATCCACACCTGCCGTGCCGTTCTTCTCGGCCGCGTTGATCATGATGTTGTTCTTCAGGTCTTGGTGGTTGTAGTCCACGCCCGTGTCGATGACAGCGATTTTCACTGCGCGTGAGCCTTTGGTGATCTTCCACGCGTCGAGAGCGCTGATATCCACACCGGCCACACCACGGCTGAACCAGCCGCCCGAGTTCTTGCCGTCGTTATCAAAGCCCCATTGTTTTTTGAAGTCCGCGTCTTGGATATCAAAGGCTTTGTAGGTGGCGTTGATTTCTGCGTACTCGATGCCCGCCATTTGAGAAGCGGTTGCAATGAAGTTCTTGTCTTCGCTCTTCACGACAGCGAAATTTCCAACGCTCACGTTCAACACGCGTGCATTCGAGAATGCGGCGAGTGATTTTGAGCTATTGAATTTGACGATGTATTCAGCAGAGAAGGCCGGGAAAGAAACGAGAGCGAGTAAAGCTAAGCTTTTCATAAAAATCCTCCATGATTTAGATGGAAGAATTATTCCATGGAAAACCCGGAGGCCCGTGGATGTAAGGAATTAAAAGCCTGTGGCGACTTTCAGAGTCCCGCGCTTACCAAGTTTTAATGTCGCCTTGGTATGGAAGGGCAGTGGATGATTTTTTTCACCATGACCGCAGGGCATGCCGCGTAAAACGGGAATGGAACTTTCATCCGCAAACGCCTGCAGTGCTTCACGAGTGCGGTCTTTTCCATCTGGCTCCAGGCCTTCGGTGAAATCACCCAAGACAATAGCGCGCACACCTTCCAGTAATCCTGCTTGAGTCAAATGCACCAGCATCCGGTGCACTGAGTAACCACGTTCGCCGACATCCTCTAAGAAAAGAATTTTGCCGCGGGCCTCAAGTTCCCAACCGGTGCCGATGGAACATTCGAGCAAGCGCAGATTGCCGCCGGTGACGGGGCCGTTCACCGTGCGTGACTTCTTCGCGGCATCGTTCATGGGAACAAGACCCGAATAGGTGAGTGATTTGATTTTGCCTTCCAGCAGCTGACGATAGATTTTGAGGTCGGGGCGACGCTTCGCTTCCGGATCCATCTGGGTGAGCACACGCCCATGGAGTGTGGGCCAGCCCCATTTCTGTCCGAGGTACAGATGAAGAGCGGTGATGTCGCTGAAGCCGATCAGGAGTTTTTTTTGCACAGGTTTTTTGAGTTTCTCAAGATACGGAATCAAACGCGCTGAACCGTAACCACCACGCAAGCACCACAGCACCAAGGCATCAGACTTGAAGGCGTCTTTCACGTGGCGCACTTGGTTTTCTAGCGGTGAGGCAAAAAACAGACGAGGCTTCAAAAGATCTTTCGGCAAATGCGCCTGATAGCCTTGTTGATCCAGCCATTCCAGACCGTTGTTTAGACGATCCACCGGAGCGGCCGAAGCGGGCGCGATGATGTTGATGGAGTCACCGGAAGACAAAGATTTAAAATGTGGCATGGAAATAGCTTATACTAAAAAAATGAAAAAATCTGCTTACCTCAAACCCTTTGTGGTTGGCGCACTGTTCGGTGCGGGCTGGTTAATTTATTCCATGTTCGTTTCCACCAGTTCTACCGCTCCGGTCGGTCTTCTCTTGCTCCCAGTTCTCATGATGCTGGGCGGATTGGCCGGCGCCGCCGTGGCGCACTTGGCCTTGGTCGTCATGGGTAAGAAAAAACTGCTGTCGGTGGAGAGTGGCGTCGTGATGCTGCTCGCCCTTCTGGTCTGCGGAAAGATCTACTCGGACAACAAGCGCGAGGTCTTTTTTAAAAACATCGAGACCACCTCAGAGCGTCGAGAGATCGAACTCTTCTTGAAAACGGAAGATGAAGTGGTGGCCGGCACGTTGGCGAGTAATGTGCATCTCACTGAACAGGATCTCGCGCAGCTCATCGAGCGCTGGAAATTTGATTACATGATCATGTCTCGCGTGATCATTCATGTAAAACTCACGGTGCCGATGATGGCGACGATCGTGAATAACGTCCCTCCAGGAAACCCAGAGAACAGCCTCTTCCAAACCTACGTGCTGGCTCCGCTCGTGCGAAATAAAAATTTGCCTGATGATCTGTTTCACCGCATCGCGAATCTGGGTGTTGCCGAGCACTTCCTCGCTCTCGCGATCATCGAATCGCCACGCTCGACGTGTGATGAGATGCGTCCCTATGCGACGGCGAAGAATCCCGTGCTCGCCAACACGGCGTCCAATGCGATGGTGGAAAAGAAGTGCCCTTAAGAGCTACAAGACAAAGCCGCACAACCAGGTTTCGTGCGCGCCCACTCGGGGCGACGGCCTAGGAACTTCTTCGTGGCGTCGTTGACTTCGTAAGGCGTCTGGAGCGCGAGTTCCAACGCCTTCATCACCGAATCATCATTTTTCATGAGTGCATCCACCGCCTCCTGCGCGAGATAGTTTCGCACAATGAAAGCCGGATTGGTTTTATTCATCAGAACGCTATCGGGATTGAGCCCGCGCCACTTTGTGAGCCACAACGAGAGCTTCTCTTGTGTCGCGGGAAGGATCTCTTGATAGAAGGACCCGGTGGGAAAACCCGTCGCGACGCAATCGGCGAGTTCGCGATAAAAAATCGTCATGTCCGTTTCTTGCAGCCGCAAAATCCCGTCGAGCTCTTTGACGAGCTCCAGTGGAAATTCACGGACTCCCAGTTTCGCCGCCATCATCTTTTCCCATTCCGCAAAATAGGTCTGACGATAGAGCTCCAGAGGCTCGCGTAGTTCTGTCCCTAAAAGTGAGAGAGCTCCGGCCAGTTGCGAGAGATTCCACAGGGCCACACTGGGCTGCTGTCCAAACCGGTAGCGACGATGCTCGCGGTCCGTGGTGTTCGGCGTCCATTCCGGATCGTAGACATCCATCCAACCATAAGGGCCATAGTCGATGGTGAGCCCCAAGATTGACATGTTGTCGGTGTTCATCACCCCGTGAACAAAGCCCACGCGCTGCCAGTCCACCATCAGTTTTGCAGTTCGCGTGCAGAGCTCACTAAAAAAACTCTCTAATGTGTGGCCTGGATAAAAACCGAGAACGTAATCCACCATCTTCTGCATGCCGACTTTGTCGCCATCGGCGGCCAGGATTTCAAAATGCCCGAAGCGCACAAAACTCTCGGCGACGCGGGTACAAATGGCCCCGGGTTCCGGGGCGGGATGACCGTCGTAAAACATGTCACGAATGACGTCATCGCCGGTGGTGACGAGTGCCAACGCGCGCGTGGTGGGAGCGCCCAGAAAATGCATGGCTTCGCTGCAGAGATATTCACGCACCGACGAGCGGAGGACGGCGCGACCATCACCACGACGTGAATACGGAGTCAGACCGGCGCCCTTGAGTTGAATCTCGAGGCCATTCACTTCGCCGAGTAAAATGGCACGGCCATCGCCCAGCTGTCCCGCCCAGTGACCAAACTGATGACCACCATAGCGAGTCGCAATCGGCTTCATGCCAGGCAACAGGGCGTTGCCACCCAACGCCTCCGTCAGCGACCCACCGGGTTGCCAGTTGAGTCGGCGGGCCACATCGGCAGACCAGGCGATGAGTTTCGGAGCACCCACCGGAGTGGGGGTGACCTGCTGGTAAAATTTCGGCTCACTGAAACTATCAGCGAAGGAGTGAGTGAACATAAAATCCGATTCAAAAATGAACGAGTACTATAACGCGAAGTTTCTTCACTGCGGCAGTAACGAACTATTGCATGAGATAAATAGCTGAGATTATACCCAATAGCCAGAGCGCCACATTCAACTCTTTGATTCGTCCAACCAGAATATAAAGAGCGACTTGAATGAACAGCCCCGCCATCAGGCCTTTGGTGATGGAGAAAGTCAGCGGGATCAACACAATCGTGATCACCGCCGGTACCCAGTCTTCAAAATGCTCGGTCTTGAGTTCGAAGATATTTTTGAACATCAACAGACCCACACAGATCAAAACCGGAGCGGTGGCAAAGGCCGGGACGATGCCGACCAGTGGTGCGAGGAAGAGACAGGGGATAAAAAACAGCGCCGTGAAAACCGACGTCAGCCCGGTTCTCCCACCGGCCTCAACTCCGGCCGCACTTTCAATGTAGGTAGTGCCCGCCGAACTACCCAGTGGCCCTGAGATGGTCGAGGCAATGGCATCCACTATCAGGGCCTCTTTAATTCGCAGAGGATTGCCCTCCGTGTCCACCATGCCAGATGCCCGCGAGACGCCGACGAACGTCGAGATCGAATCAAACATATCGGTGAAGACCATGGAAAGAATCGCTGGAATCAAGGAAAGCCTGAGGGCGCCCATGATGTCGAGTTTCAGGAACACGCTTTCAAAATCCGGCGCCGCAAACATCTCAGTGGGCCTCGGAACAATGCCCATGGCCAATCCACCGATGGTGACCGCCAAAATCCCCAACAAGAACGCCAGTGGGTTACGGCGTTTCATGAGCGGTAAAATCACGAGGAGTCCACCAACAGAAAGGAGAGTGGCCCCTTTGATCGCGCCCATGCGAACAAAGGTCGCCGGGTCTGCGATGACCAGGCCGGCATTTTTTAAGCCGATGAAGGTGAGGAACAGGCCAATCCCCACGGCCGAAGCGATCTTGATATTGTGAGGAAGTGATTCCGCGAGTTTTTGGCGCAACGGCGTCACTGAAATAATCAACGCGATGATGCCTGACCAAAAAACCATGCCGAGAGCTGTCTGCCAGGGGATGCCTTCACCTAAAACGAGCGTGAACGTAAAAAAAGCATTCAATCCCATCCCCGGTGCAATCGCGAAGGGCAAGCGCGCACAAAGTCCCATCAGCAAAGTCATGCTCGCGCTGATGAGAACAGTCGCCGTCATGACGCCGCTAAAACTCATGCCTGTGCCAGGTGTCGCGAGAATAGATGGGTTCACGAAGATGATGTAGCTCATCGTCAAAAACGTCGTGAAGCCGGCGATGAGTTCGGTGCGGAGGTGGGATGATTTCATCTTAATATGACAGCACGATTTAGCTATCTTGCAAATATATGCTTCGCGACAATCGTCGAAGTCATGCTAGCATTTCTGCATGCTTTACACCGGATACACCAAGACAGAACTCGAATCGCTTCTCCTCCTGCTGGATAAGATCCAAGTGCCGTACGAGGTGCTGATGGATGATGGCCAGGCCGCTGAGCGCACACGTCAGCGCGGCGATGCTTCTATTCTTCGAGTGGACATTCCTGATGAGGCGCTGGCCACGATCGCCCCAGAACATTTTCCAGAGCTCGAACGCTATCGCATCTATCCACACATGGTGGATATGCCGCTCGAGTACTTCGCTCCGCCCGCTGAAAAAGAGGGGAGCTCTCCTCCGGCGAAAACCAACAGCATGGTGAAATGGATCACGCTGGCGATGGCGATCGGTATGTTGCTGATGGTGTTCGCCCAAATCAAGAGCGGCTGATGGAAACAAAGCGCATGACTTTGCGCCCCCTCACAGCACACGATGGACCGCTCCTCAAAGACCTCGACAGTGATCCGGACGTCATGACCTATCTCACTCATGGTGTGCCTTCAACCGATGAACAAGTTGCCGCGGCCGTGGAACGTGTCCTTGCCACCCAAGCTCAGCACAATGGCCGCTTTGGCATTTGGATCGCGCATGAAAAAGCCACGGGTCGTTTCATGGGATGGTTTCTCTTTCGCCCGGATAAAGCCACGCCGGATAACACCGATTCCATTGAGCTGGGTTACCGACTCAAGAAAGCCTTCTGGCGGCAAGGCTTTGGCTCTGAAGGCAGCGAGGCTTTTTTAAAACTCGGTTTCCATGACTACAAAGTCTCTGAGATCTTCGCCGTCGCCATGAAAGGCAACGAGGGCTCACAGGCCGTCATGAAAAAAGTCGGCTTGAAATTCATCGAAGACTTTGATTACCAGGAATTCCCAGGCCCCGATAAGAGTGCCGTCCGTTACGCGCTCAAGCGCACAGACTGGACTCACTCATAGCGAAGCGCTTCCAGCGGTGAAAGCATCGAGGCCTTTCGGGCCGGATACACACCGAACACAATTCCCACCATCACGGAAAAACCGAAAGCGAGAGCAATGGCGTCCCACGTGACGGAGGTTGGCCATCCAGCCACCGAGGCCAGGAGAAGACTCACTGCCACGCCGATGAGAATGCCTATCGTCCCGCCGACCACACTCACCACCACCGACTCGGCGAGGAACTGCCAGAGGATGTCAATCGGGCGCGCACCCACCGCTTTACGGAGACCAATCTCCTTCGTGCGCTCAGTGATGGAGACCAGCATGATGTTCATGATCCCGATCCCGCCCACGAGAAGGGAGATCGTCGCGATGGAAGCCAGCAAGACGGACATGGTCTTGCTCGTGGAGTTGAGCGCTTCCTGGATGTCGGCCATGTTCTGAATCTCGAACGTCGCTTCGCGCTGCGAGAAGGGAACTTTTTTTTCTTTGAACATCAGCTCGAGGACATCGTCTTCGGTGCGCGCGAGTTCTTCCGCGCTCCGGACTTGAATGTTGATGGAGTCGACGCTGGTTTTCCCGAGCAACCGCTTCATCCCGGTCTGCAAGGGCACGATCACCACATCATTCTCATCGCGCCAGCCACCGCTCTTCGAAGGTAAGACGCCGATGATCAGAAAGTTGATCTTGTTCACTTTGAGGGACTCACCGATGGGATTCTTATCACCGAAAAGATCTTTGACCACCGTGGTGCCCACGACGGTGACCCGCGCGCGGTTTTGGTCTTCTTCATCCGTAAAAAATCGCCCGAGCGTCGGCTTGGTGTTTCGCAGACCTTGATAGCCCGGAGTCGTCCCGATCACCTGGGTACTGCGGTTCTTGTTTAAGAAACTCACGGTCACCTGACCGTTCACCGTCGGCACGGCCTCTTTGATGGCGGGCAGGCGCTCCTGGAGCATCTTGCCGTCTTGGTATTCCATCCGCGAAGCCGACTCGAGCTGGGAGACGCCGCCCCGGCGGATGTTCCCCGTACGCAGGACCAGCATGTTCGAGCCCAGCGATGAGAGCTGTGTTCGGATCGATTCCTGTGCTCCGCGCCCGATGGCGAGCATGGCCACGACGGAAGCCACGCCGATCAAAATTCCCAGCATCGAGAGCACCGTGCGAATCTTGTTCGCCGAGAGCGTGCGCTTGCCTTGAATGAAATGTTCTTTGATGTCCCGCCAGCCGATCGGGGCCGGCGTGGGGGGGATGCGCGCCTGCGACACACCCGGTGCTCGGTGCGGAATCCGTCGCTCATCAGACAGAACTTCACCGTCTCGGATGCGAATGATCCGTTTGGCTTTTTCGGCGATGCTGTCTTCGTGGGTCACCATCAAGATCGTGATTCCCTGTGCGTTCAGCTCTTGCAAGATCGTCATGATCTCGCCCTCGCTCACCGAGTCCAGGTTCCCGGTCGGTTCGTCGGCCATGATGATCCGCGGAGCATTCACCAGCGAGCGCGCGATCGCCACGCGCTGCTGTTGGCCACCCGACATTTCCTTCGGCCTGTGATGCGCGCGTGGCCCGAGTCCGACTCGTTCGAGGAGCGCCTGGGCGGCAGCAAGACCGCCCGGTTTCTTTGAGTAGAACAAGGGCAGCGCGACGTTTTCCGCGGCATCCATGCGTGGGAGTAAGTTGAACTGTTGAAAGATGAAGCCAATTTCTTCGCGACGAAGAATGGCGAGATCCTCTTCGGTAAGATGCCCGACTTCGCGGCCATTGAGTTTGTAGGATCCGGAAGTGGGAGAGTCGAGTAATCCAAGAATTTGCGTGAGAGTGGATTTCCCACTGCCGGATGGCCCCATGATCGCGACGAAGTCTCCTTCTTCAATCAGGAGATCCACGCCCTTCAGCGCCCACACTTTGTTATCACCCATCTGATAAACTTTGGTGAGGCCTCTGACTTCGATCATCGGCGCTTCCGTGATGGCATGAATGGGTTGCCGGATTTTCCCTCGTCTTCTGCGGCCATGAGCGGGATGAGGATCACTTGTCCCTCGGCCAGGCCCTCGATGACCTCGGTGTTTTTCCCGTCGGTCAGTCCCGTTTTCACGCCGACCTTACTGACTTTGCCGTCGGATGTGCGAGTCCGCACGGAAACGGTTCCTTCATCTTCTTGCAAGGCCGAGTTCGCCACCAGGAGGACGTCGTCTTTCTTCTCGATGATGAAGTTCACCGTGGCGGTCATCCCACTGCGCATGTAGTCCGGTTGCTCCGCCGGAGTCGCGTCTACGATGTACGTGGTGATGTTGTTTGTGGTGGTGGCTTCAAATGCGATCAAGCTTACTTTTCCAGGAATCTTCTCTTTCGCGTAGGCATCGAGAGTAATACTCACGTCTTTGCCTAAGCCAATTTGTGCAATATCAGTTTCATCAACTTGCGCTTTCACCGTCAACCGGTTGGAGAGCACCAGGATGGCATCGGCATTCGTTACGGTCTGGCCCGGCTCGATGTTCTTGAGAATCAGAGTGCCTGCCAGCGGGGACATGATCGGCGTCGCTTTATACAGTTCACTCCAGCGAGCGTATTCAGCGGCGCCATTCGCCCGCGCCGCATCTAGCAAGGCCGCGCGCTCCGTCGAGCTCATCCACGCGAGGATTTGTCCTTTGCGTACCAGTGCACCTTCTTGCACCAGCACTTCATCAATCCGTCCCGCCACCGGTGGCTTGATTTCCAGACGGTTTTCCGGCTGCACTGTACCCGTGGCTTCCACCGTGATGGCGATATTCCCACGAGTCACTTTGGCATTTTCAAAGCGCGGTCCGGCCGGTTTTTTCTTCCACCAGTAGAGACCACCAGCGAGAGCGACGACCGCGACACCGGCGACGATGTATTTCTTATTCATGGAAGCACCCCAAGGCCTTGCGTTTGTTCCCATGAGGCTTCGGCCGTCACGCGGTCACGTTTCGTGGAAAGATAAGATTTTTGCCGATTGATCAAATCGTTCTCAATGATATCCCAGTTCTCAAAGGTCAGCAGACCATTGTTGTATTTTTTGCGAGAGATTTCGGCGCGAACAACCGCAGCATCACGGAAAGTGCGATCGACGGTGAGTTTGCTGGCCGCTTCTTGAAAACTCGCCCAGGCCCGTTCAAGCTTCGCGATCACGTCACGACCGACGTTGGTGCGTTCTTCCACTCTTGAGAGATAGGTCTGTGAAGCGGCTTTGGTTGAGTACCAGTCGCGGCCCCCATCAAAGAATGGCATGGAAAGTGTCACGCCAAAGCCCCACTGCTTCTGTTGCTCGGGCCAAAAATTCTCATCCTGGCGACGGACTTCACCACTTAAGCTAAGACTGGGAAGGAAGTTGGCGCGCGCGATAATAATGTCCTCTTTCGCGGCATCGGCGACAGAGCGAGCGGCCAGGTAGGTCGGAGTGGAGAGGGCCAGTTCTCTAAAGTTCGGCCGAGTGTCGGGAGAGTCTTGGGGAACTTCGCCTTCGATCAAGAACTCCTCTTGCTCGTCGATGCCAAGGGTTCGTGCGAGTTGCGCCCGCGCGACACGTGCGGCGTTTTGCGCTTGCAGGTCGTCGTAGCGCGCCTGGGCGAGGTAAGCTTCAGAGAGGAGGTAGGAACCCTTGTTCTCTAGGCCACTTTGAAAACGCAGCTGGACCATTTTGAGATTCTCTTCGCGGCGATTGATGATTTCTTGGGTGAGCTTTTGGAACGAAAGCGCGTAGAGCAAACCTTCGTAGGCGCTCTTGAGATCGAAGCTGATCTGCGCTTTCGTGGTCTGCAGTTGGGCCCTGCTGGCATCAATGTTAAAATCGGCCTGGTCAACTCGCGCTTTGTCTCTCAGACCGGCGAAGAGATTCAGTTCTGCGTTGAGTCCTGCGCTGTAGGTGTCACCGGTGTTGCTCAGGGTTGCAAAGCCGACACCCTCGCGTTGCACCCCCGAGCGATTCCAGCTGAGTGAACCCGACACGGAGGGAAGAAACGCGCTGAAGGCGGCTTTCTTTTTCGCTTCGGTCGCCGAGAGTTGATAATGACCTGCCGCGAGCGATGGATTTTTTTCTCTCGCTAGAGCGACGCATTCCGCCCACGTAAAAACAGGGGCAGCGTGGGCGAGGCCAGAAAACAGCAAAATGAGCAGCATGACTAAATCCTCTACCAGTTAGACGAAAGGATTGTGGAATCGGTTCATTTTTTCAAAAAAAATGTGTGAAGTCTTGCACTTATCCGGGGCTGTCCCTTTATAATCTAAGGATGATTACACCTATTTTGCTCCTCATCGTTTCTAACGTCTTCATGACCTTTGCTTGGTACGGGCACTTGAAAGGGGACATGAGCCTGAAGCCCTTGTGGATAGTTGTGTTGATTAGTTGGGGAATCGCATTCTTCGAATACATCTTCCAGGTGCCGGCCAATCGCCTGGGGCACCAGTACTTCACCCTGCCGCAGCTCAAGGTCATGCAGGAAGTGATCACCATGACGGTGTTCGCGGTGTTCTGCGTGCTGTTCATGAAAGTACCGCTCACGAAGAACTTCCTCTACGCCTCGTTGTGCTTAGTGGGAGCGGTGTTTTTTATCTTCAGAGATGTGAAGTAGGGCCGGTTTCCCGGCCCCGAGAGATTACTTAACGAGAGTGAGCTGAACTTTGCTGGTGCGGGTGTTGAAGTTCATCGCTGCCGCGGTCCGGACCATCGTGATGAATTTCGGATCGTTCTTCGCGTCGCACTTCGAGATGTCCAGAGTGATCTTTGAGAACGTCGAGTAGTCGCGCGACTCCTCCGCGTTCGTGACCGTCGCGCACGTCAGCACGTTGATGTTGTCGAGCGCTGGTTGGCCACCGCAGCCGATGTTCGCCGTGACCTTGTACTCCATGGTGAACTGGATGAGCTGGGGACCGTTCGGTAGGCCGTAGCAGCCGACGACCGGCACCTTCTGGACGCCGTACTCTTCCGAGTTGAAGTCGAAGGTCACGATGGCCACGGAGGTCATCCCGTCGACGGTTGCGAAGGCGCTGAGAGAGCACAGTAATACGATAGCTGAGAGCAATGTCTTCATAAAAACTCCTTTGGGTTGGTGAGGAGCTTTTAGCAGATGGCGAAATTTTGAGAAGGGAGTGTGAAAAAGTTCCGGAAGCATGGAGTGACCATGCTTCCGGAATGAGAGTCTACTGAGGAAGGCGAGAAGAGAACTGAGCCGCGAGATCTTTGAACTGACCATCAAGTTGACCGGCGACCATCTCAATGCGACCGCGTTCAGCTTCAAACGGTTGGAGGGAAACACGAACCTCCACGAGGCGAGCACGAGAGCTTGCCAGGAGCTGTTGCTGACCCAAGAGAACTTGCTCCAAACGGAGACGCTCGGCGCGAGACGCGGCGACGGTGCTGTTAGCGTTACGCTGAGAAGTAAGAGCTGTGTTCAACTCGCTGGTACGCGCATTCAACGCACGCTGGGCATTCTGAAGAGCTGCGTACTTCGCGGCCCAACCGACACGTTGCTCGAAGGCTGCTTGTTCCGCTTCCAAGCGGTCCGCCTCTGGGCGAGCACGGTTGACTTCCGACACGACCAAAGGACGTTCCCGATCGATCGCAGTGATCTGATCATTCAAGCGTGGGATCTCAAAGTTGCTGATCTCGCGGACGCGCGTCTCGGCGCGGTTGAGCGCCGCACGGAGTTCGCTCACCCGTTGCTGAGCACGATTCATGTCGCTGCCGAGTTTCATGCGGATGGCTTCAACTTCGCGCTCGGTTTGTTGGCGTTCGTTGTTGAGGATACTGCGAAGCTGAGACACGCGGTTTTCGAGGTTGCGCTCGATGCCCTGGAGTCGGGTCACTTCGTTGCTGGCTTCCGTTACAGCGGACTCAGCGCCAGTGCAATCAGCGCCAACCGTTGAGCGGCAACCCGTGAGGTTGGCTTCTGCTGCGGCTTGAATGCGACGAGCATCGGCGACTTGCGTTTCAGCGTCACGCTGGGCCGCGACCGAGCTCTGGAATTCCCGCTCGGCACGTTGGTATTCCATGTTGCGATCGAGTCTGTAGCGAAGCTCGCGGCTTGGATCGAAGTTGCGGAATTCGCTCTCGGCGCGACGCTCTTCTTGTTCGGCCGAGAAGAGAGCATTCGAAGCGCGGTTCGCGCTGTCTTGCGCTTGTGAGCGCTCGCTATCGAGGCTTCTGATCTGCGCCTGGGCATTCGAGCGTTCGGAGTCCAAGGTGGCGATGCGGTCGAGGCCATTGTTCACAGTGCTGCGTGCGCGGTAGGCCGCGTTCGCACGCTGTGATTGTTCAGCACGATGAGGCGCCACGGCAGCTTCGGCCGTCGCGACAACGCCGTTGGCAGACGTCACCGCCGCGCTATGCGCAGGGATGGCCACGGCCAAACGTTGCAATTCGTTTTGCGCTACAGTTTCACGCTGATCGTTGGCGACCTGCGCACGTTGCGTGGCCGGAATGTCGAGCGTGCTGGAGCGATTGATCAGGTCTTCGAGTTTGCTCGCTTCCGCAAGTTCGGCAGAGAATTTTTGGCGCAGGGCCGCCATCTCTTTTACGTTCGCACCCTTTGAGAGGTGGATCGCGTGAGCCGCGATGTAGAGCTCCCGAGCTTGAGTTGTGGTTTCAACCGTAAAGCCGGCTGATTTTGCGACGGGGTTCCCCGCGGTGAACGAGGCCTCGAAAGCGGCGTCGAGCACTGCCACTTTTCCATTGCAGCGCTCTTCAAGTTTCGCGAGGACGTTTTTGAAACCGTCAGCTTGGAGGACAAAGCGAGGATCCCGTGAGCCATCGGCCGTTTTAAGCTTGATGTCTTTGCGGTCTTGCAACTGCGCGATCACCGCTGCCATTTTTTGCGGGACGACCCAGTACGTTTCCTTGCGGCCGATCTTGCCAAGAGTACCGAGCGCCATCACGCTCTCGTCTCTGAGGATAATGTCCCAGGCTTTTGTCTTGCTGTACTCTTGCGTGAGGTACATCTCGAGGGCGGCAACTTTGTTTTTAGGAAAGCGAAGTTCCAGCGCCATGTCGACACGATCATCGCCGCCTAGGGTACGCGCGATGCACGTGCCGTTGGGGTTAGT
>JAIXOY010000137.1 GCA_027486525.1 Pseudomonadota bacterium | reverse complement strand
CAGCACGACTTGTTGTAGTTCAGACCAGCTCTTAAGTTTGAAGGTTTTAACAACCCCATTGCGCTCAAGCGTACTCCCTGACCTTAGCATCATGTAGACATGGTACTCCCGTGTCCCAGCATTCCAAGTAACACGGATTTGGCTTTTGAGAGGTACATCTTGCTCGGTAACGCTGATCTCATCTAAAGCAGATGTGCCCTGTAAGTCGCCCTTACGCATAGGTTGCATATCGAAAGTGACAGATGAATGCTCGATGTCCTTCACTGTTGGTCCAATGCATTCATTCTTCGCATAACAGACCGTTGTGACCAAGTAGCGGTTTGCACTCAGGATGGTACCACTTTGAGCTTCAGCAGTGCCGGCTGGCACATCTATCTTTGGTGCAGGAGTGGAGCACCCAATAAATAGAAGCAGGAGCAACGTGAATTTCATAGAACGACTCTACAATGAAATTTTAAGCTTCGTCTGAACTTGTTGTTCCTCTTGTCGCATCGTTTCTTCGCAGCGGAAGCGGCTAAGACTTGGGAGTTCCTTGGTGAAACACCATCTGCCAGCCCGTCTCGTTTTTTCGCCAAATTGAGCTCCGAAGAAATTCCGTTGAGGAAGAGTCGTTCTTAGTTCGCCGAGAAACATAGGTGACCAAAACGATATGATCTGCAAGCTGGGTGGCCTTATAATCAGATGATTGGATCGTGGATTCTTGAGGTTCAGTAGGCAGCCGCTCCAAGATCTCTTTCCGCGTCCATGTTTTGCCGGATGAACCAAACTCAAAAAAATCTAGGCTCAGCAACTTAGAAATTTTTTGTTCACTGGAGCGCGTCTCAAAAGAATGCAACTGCATTTCGAGATCAAACAAAAATGAAAAATCAGTCATGGGAATATGCTAGGGAAGAAAGTTCGACTTAGAAAGAGGAATGGTTCATCGATTCGTTAAGAATTGAATAGGCTGCTGATCCAAGTATTCACGAGCCGACCTGGCTCAGAAGCGGCCCACATAAAGGCGATGACGGCACCGATGTAGGATCCTGTCATCGATCTCTGATGAGCTTTGATGTCCTTTCTCTTGATGGCCCTTATGCCCTGGACGACAGAATAGATCGTGAAGAGCGAGAGCAAGTGCAGCCAACCAAACCTGCCTTGATGCTTAATTCCAAAAGTGAGTAGGCAGCTTATTATCATCAAGTAAGCCCAGGCCCTTCCCATCATTACATGAAGTCTGTCACCACGTTTCCGAAATAGGATGAAGGGGCCCAAGATGAGGACTGGTAAAATAGTGATGAGATGAAGTTGCAATAAGATGTCCACGTCGTTAGATTGTATTGCGGTTCAGTATAAAGTGCCAATTTGTGGGAAGGAAGATTTCGAACTTTCGCTTTGCGCATCGTTTTCGAATGCTAAAGAATCCATCCCTTAGTATGTGATTCATCTAGCATTTCTCTTGTGAATTTCCAGATTGCATCTGAACTTTGTTCGATATGAGAATTCTTCTTAAGGGCCATTTCTTTTGTGATGCCGTACTTAACCCAGGAATGACCTTTCGTTTTAAAGTTGTGCAGCATGGGAAGAAACCGATCTAAGCCGCGCAGAAAAACAGCTTCCGGCCCTTCACCGTTTTCAAACTCATCCCATAATCCATAAATTTCTTCGGCCAGCTCTGTATCTAGGATGGGTGACAGAAGTTCTTTAAGCGCGTCTGCTTCAGACATAGTCTGTGGTTCCGTATTCTTGTCGTAGTGGAAGGTATCACCTAGCAAAGCTTCAGCAAGATCATGAAAGAGGGCCATTTTGAGAGTTTTGATAACATCAACTTTCTGATTGCTGAACTGATTCAAACACAACACGGCCATGGCCAAAGAAAACGAGTGCTCAGCTGTGCTTTCTTCTCGCTGACCGCTCATGACCAGGCATTTGCGGTATGTGTCCTTCAAAGCATCAATGTTTTCTATAAACTGTAGAGCTTTGTGCAGTTCCACGTTTTGATTATTCACAGGACACTCCTTTCAAAGACGAGGCGGACGTTTCGCTAAAATAAAAGCCCATACTCCCCACAGAATTCCGTGCAGCCCCAATGTGGCTAAGCGCGGTTCTCCATAGGTAATAAAGCCCGCTTGCTCAGGCCCAATGTAAGTAAGGGGTCCAAAAAAAGTGCACGCAGCGACGAAGGCCCAGAGACGAGTCCTGAGAGGGCCAAGATTGGTATCAATGGTTGAGCTAAAAATGGCCCACAGAAAAGCGAACGTTACCGCAACCACCAGCAGTTGGCATTGCGGTGGCCATGCCGAAAGTGCTGGTCCAGGTTGAAGCATGCCAGTGAGAAACATGCCGGCATCCATCAGTAGCCCGATGGCCATGGCAAAAAGGGCCAACCTTAAATCTTCCCTCGGATTTACACTGACAAATCTGTATTGGACGATGAGAAACAGCAGGGTCACCGTGGTCATGGCCAAGAGGTGGCTTTGCCAAGCTTCTGAGTGAAGCGTTCTCCCTAAATAGAGCACTCCCCACCACATGAGATGGAAAAATACAAAACTGGCGATCCATTTAATGGCACGAGAGTGGTTTGCTTTCATCGTTTGTTTTTCAAGATTAAAGGATGGTGCACCGATTCGACGACTAATACAAATATTTGTGTCGTTGCCGCATGCATCATGAAATTGATTGCTACCAACGATTAAAAACATTCATGAGCCGCCAACTTTGGCGAAGTTATAATTAAAGATATAATTAAAGGACGGTCGCCATGATTCGCATCATATTTATTGCCCTCTTTTCGATGTCTTTTCAAGTAAGAGCGGCTTCGCCAAGCCTTGAGGGAAACAAAAGAACAGTCCACATGTTCTATGATTTGGCTTTCAATAAACATCGGCCTGCAGAAGCGATGAAGCTGTATGTTGGAGAAAAGTATATTCAGCACAATCCATTCGCGGGAGATGGTAAGCAGCCTTTTATTAATTTCTTCACGGATTTCTATTCGAAGAATTCCTCTGCGTTCGTTGAGATTAAGCGAACGATTGCCCAAGATGATTTAGTTGTAGTTCATGCTCTTTCAAAACGGAGCAAGCAGGACAGGGGGCATGCCGTCGTAGATATTTTTCGCTTAGAAAAGAATAAGATCATTGAGCATTGGGATGTTGTCCAGACTATTCCTGAAAATTCTGCAAATGATAATTCGATGTTTTGAGATAGGAGGTTTTAAATGGCGCATCGTTTCTTCACGGCGGAAGTAAAAGTCTAGAGAATAGATGAATGACAAAGCCTCTCGTGATCCTTGGCACTGCTCGGGATGAATCAAACACACTCAAAGCACTTAGAGCATCCTCACATTTTCGAGATTTCGATCTCATTGAGCTGCATACTCTTAACATCGCCCCTTATTCATACGGCAATCCTCCGATGGATGATCTTCTTGCCGTAACAGACCGGATGGTCAAAGCCGAAGTTATTGTCTTCGCAACCCCGGTTTATTGGTATGC
This sequence comes from Pseudomonadota bacterium, assembly GCA_027486525.1. Taxonomy (GTDB): domain Bacteria; phylum Bdellovibrionota; class Bacteriovoracia; order Bacteriovoracales; family Bacteriovoracaceae; genus UBA6144. The sequence continues at coordinate 1,174 of JAIXOY010000137.1, read as the reverse complement.
CATGAGTGGAGTCATGAAGACGTTCTTTGATCGCTTTAGCGATCTCATTTCAGCCTCTAAACCTGTTGGCCGGAGCTTGAAGGGCAAAACGACGTATCTGTTCAGTACTGGGAGCGATGATGTATTGCCGGAAGGATTTGAAATTCCATTCAAGAGAACATCCGACTACTTTGCAATGAATTTTAAGGGGTCTTTCTACGTTTGTACGAAAGAGTGAATGGGGCAGAAGCTCGAGGAGTAATACGAATTCCCGTTTTTTACCTGATAACTATTCCAACTAAGGATACAGCCTTTCGAGTACCTGTGCTGTCTCGTTGATGACTCGTTGGTTGATCGCGGGTTCTCTTCTGTCATAACCAAAACTTCGAAGCAAAGTCGTGTGAGCTGCATTCCGACTCAGATTCGTGAGATTAAACTGCGATACATACCGAAACTGCTCACCGCGAAGATCTAGCATCAACCATGGAAACTGCTTGATGGAGGTGAGCTGCGCTGATTGGGCCACATGGCAACTGACGCAGTCGACGGTGTGAGGATTGTGCGCCGTGGGATTTTCAATTCGGAATGTGGCCATGGTGCCTTCGGAGACTTCAGCTTCATTGGCCCGATTGAGACTCCGTGAATCTCTCATGATGAGATTAAATGTATCCGCTCCTTGTGGAGCTGGAGAAGGGCCTGCATTGGAAAAGTAATTTGGCCGAATCGGATTGTTGAAAAAAGTCTGCGTCAGTCCGCCTGTGCGCGGAATAGTCATTGAAGTCGCAACTCCGTTTCGAACTGTGAATCCGCCGAAGATCCACACATTGCCGGCACCGGCGAGCTGCATGAATGTTGCTTGACTGAGGCGCCTAGCGCCGGTTTGGGCAAGTACGATTCTAAATAGTTCATTGGCGTACGCACTATCTAGTCCCAGTGCCAGTAGTTGAGGATTTATGCTCAAGGGAGCGCTTGTTGTTCCTACCAGCGTGTCCCTCAAATTCTCAAGCTGAGTGATGGTGCTATTGAAGTCTGCTTCAGTGAGGTCGTAAAAAGTATGGATGGCGGCATCGTGAGTATCGAAGCTGGGAATATCCATCGGCTGCCATATCAAGCGAATCTGAGGTTGGCATTGAGTCGCTTCGGCAGTTGTTGGAAAACAAGGGTCGAGTCGTATCCCCACCACACGCAGTTTTTG
>JAIXOY010000322.1 GCA_027486525.1 Pseudomonadota bacterium | reverse complement strand
TTTTTGATGGTGTGCCCGCCGCCGTGGAAACTTCCATTGAAGGCGTTATCATTTCTGGTGCAATTGGCGTTAAGAGAGTAGCCAATGGGCTGCCAAGTCTGGCCGAGCTCCCAGCATGTCGCCGCGTTCGGTGGAAGCACGGCACTCGCGAGACCCTTGGTGCTCGCGTTCAGGTCGATGTCCGCAGCCAGTCGGTATGACTCAGTAGGAGTAAGATCGGCATGGATTCTTTGCAACTGGGCGACGTTGCAGATCACGTAGGGATGAGCTCGTGAACCGTCGCCGTTGACAAAAGTAGTTTCATTTTCCCGGCCTTTGCACACCAGCTTGTCGCTTACGTTGATAAACGAGACGTGGTTGTTACTGCCATCCACGAAAAACTTATGCCCCGGAGAAACAAGACCTAGCGGCAATTGCGTCACACCGAAGTCGAGTTCCGTAAGCCCATTGCATCCGAGAGTATTCCAGTGAAATTCGAGCTCCATGCGAAACGGGTTTTCGGCCGGTTTGTTCGGGTCACCGACCGGGATGGCGAGATCGGGCGGAGTGATCCAGAGTCCCGAGGTAGAATTCGGCATATTTATACAGCGAGAAAGTCCCGGGCCTCTGGCCACGACAGTTTTCCCAAGCTTATCGAACTCCATCATCCGCACGCGCACAGAACGCACGGGGGCCTTGTCGCTCTTTCTGTTGGAGGCCGGCAATGAATCGTTGGTGCACTTATCACCCGCGCCTTCCACCGCAAGAGCATTTTGACAAAGATTAAGATGCAGGTTGGGTGGAAGGGCAGCGCTGCCACCGCGGAAACTCGCGTTCGCGCAGTTTGCCGCTTCCATCGCCAAGTTAACTTGCACTAGATCACCTTCCAACTTCATCGATGCCGAACGGGCGCAGCGCAGCTGGTCTCTGTCGAGGAGAGTGTCTGAGGAGCTCTCCCACGCCACCGCGGTAAACGTCCACTCGCCGTTGGGGAGGTCGAGCTCGATGTTACTGGAGTCGATAAGCACCCGTGAAAAACTATCGCCGTCTTTCGACATCCCCCAGACCATCAGGCCACCAGCGGCTTTGGTGCCGAAAGCGACAGGTCCGTTGACGACGAATGATGACGTCAGTTCGAGCTTCACCTTGCCGCTTTTCTGGCCACAGGCGGTGAGCGCCAGCAGACAAATGAGAATGACGAGAACGCGCATGGTGGTCCCTTGATTAACTAAATCATCACCTGGACTTATCGGCGGCCCTAGCCATTTCATAAGGTGTTGCAATGACTGAATCGGCCGCGGAACGGGTTCGCTGCGAGTGCCTGATTTTCAAGGAGGTGGTGTCAAATTTTTCAACAGTGCTTAATTTCTGCTGAACCAGGCCGGCTTAAATTGACCGATGATCGGCATCGGACTTGCTTCTTAAGTTTGCATGAAGCTGCTCATGGCACTCACACTCTTTGTTTGTAACCTGGCCTGGGGCCAGTCGCGCACGCTGCTCTTGGGCGGGCGGGTGCCGTTGGTGTGTAGCATCCAGGTGAACACGGGCAACCCGCCGCTGGATATCCTCAATGGCATGACGAACTTCACCGTCGGCTCCCTCTCGGAGACCTGTAATCGCAGAACCGGCTTCACCGTCACGATCTCGTCGGCCAACGGCGGCAACTTGATGAACGAAACCGGCCAGACCGTTCCCTACACCATTCAGTACGACAACTCGGGCGTGCGTTCCCTCGCCGCCCCCGTGGTGCTCACCCGTAACTTCGCCAAACTCGCGGTGTGGACGCGCAGTTTCCGCGTGAACATCGCGGCGCAACCCAACGCCGTGTCCGGCGAGTACACCGATCTCGTCACGGTTACCATCGCTGCGCTGTGAATCTAAACCGATTCCCCGTGCTGCGAGAGATCCAATCCCTGGCGCTCTTCTTCTTCGTTCACGCGCAAGGGCTTGATGGCGTTCGAGACGACGTACAAGACGTACGACCCGCAGAATGCAAACACCATCACAATCCCCAGGGCGAGCAAGTGATACCAAAAGGTCTTCGTTTCACCCGACAAGAGGCCCACGTCCTTGGCAAACACCGCCGTGAGAATCATCCCCACGATCCCACCGAGGCCATGGCAGGGGAAAACATCCAGCGTATCATCCACACCGGACTTCGCCTTCAACCCCAACGCCAAGTTAGAAACTAAGGCGGCAATGAAGCCGATCAAAATTGCCGCACCGACACTGACGAAGCCAGCCGCCGGCGTGATGGCCACAAGTCCCACCACCGCACCGATGCATGCGCCCAAGGCCGACGACGGACGGCCACGCAAGCGATCAAAGAACATCCACGTTAACATCGCCACCGCTGAAGCGGTGTTGGTGTTTAAGAACGCGAGCACGGCTGTTTCATTCGCGGCGAGCGATGAGCCGGCGTTGAAACCAAACCAACCGAACCACAACAAACCTGTGCCTAAGATCACAAACGGAATGTTGGCCGCATCGTGGGCAAGTTCTTTGCGAGGGCCAAGATAAATCGAGCCCGCCAGTGCCGCCATCCCAGCCGAGATGTGCACGACAGTTCCACCGGCAAAATCCAACACGCCCCAGTTGCGAAGAATGCCTTCCGGATGCCAGGTCATGTGCGCCAGCGGCGCGTAGATGAACAAACTGAAGAGCACCATGAACACCATGTAGCTCGAGAACTTCACGCGCTCAGCAAACGCCCCGGACACCAAGGCCGGTGTGATGATGGCGAACTTCAACTGGAACAAGGAAAAAAGCGCGAAGGGAATGGTGGGCGAAAAATCCGGATGGGTCTGCATGCCCACGCCTTGGTACATGAAAAACGTCAGCGGATTGCCGATCACTCCGCCGATGGATTCGCCGAAGCAAAGAGAAAACCCAACCGCGATCCACGCCACGGTGATGACACCCAACGCGACGAGGGATTGCAGCATGGTGGAGATGACGTTCTTCTTGCGAACCATGCCGCCGTAGAAAAACGACAGGCCCGGTGTCATCAAGAGCACGAGCCCCGAAGCCGTCAGCATCCACGCGGTGTCACCGGTGTTCAGTGTCCCCCCGACCTTGAGCTGCTCGACGTGAGGAAGAAATGTGGCGAGTAAACCGGCGACTAAGATCAGGCCTAAGTGGCCGAGGTACTTCAAGCGCATCCATGCCTCCATGCAGTGGTTCTTTGTTTTCATTATATGATGATTAAAAAAAATATGAAGCTATAATAGCAGCATGAAATGGATTTTCCTCTTCTTCGCCGTCGTCTCTAGTCAGCTCTGGGCACAGACGCCACCGAAGCTTGAAATTCAACTCGACGGTCAGGTCATCGCGGGCCCGGTTAATCTGGCCTCCCTCCCCGTCTTAGATGTGGAGGCCTACAGTGCTCCCCTCAAGACCAGTGAAGGCTACCGTGGATTTTCCTTCCTCGAGATGGCCCGCATCGCCATTCCCCAGGACCTCGCCCGTGTCTTAGAAATTCAACTCCAATCCGAAAACGGGTATTCGGTCTACTATCCGATGGAAATGTTCCAGAAGACCCAGGCGCTCATGGCCTTCACCCGCAAAGACGGCGGCCCGTTTGTTCGCTACAGCGGTCTCCAGAAGCAGCTCATCACACTCGCGCCCTACTACCTCGTGTGGAACGCCCGCGCCCTTTCGCCGAACGAACAAGCGATCTACAATCACATCTACAAAATCAAAACGGTGAATTTTATCACGCGCGCAGTGAATCTCGGCGTGAACCTGCAAGAGGTCGACGCCAACATCCAGCTCGGCCAGCGCACCTACAAGCAGTTTTGCTTGTCCTGCCATGCGCTCCAGTCTGAGGGCGGCAAGGTCTCCATCAATTTCTTAGAAAACAAAACCATCGCTCTCAAGGGCCGCGACTACTTTGTGAAATACGCTTTGGACCCGGCCAAGGTTAACCCGCGCACCGCCATGCCAGAACTCCCTCAATTCAAGAACCGCGAGGGCATGGCCCAGGCGGTGGTGGATTTCTTATTGTTCATGGAAAAACCCGAGGCGTTCTACAAGGACAAGAAGATCACTCCCCTGCAAGAACGTTATAAGAAACTCACTCGTATGCTGCAAGAGGCTCGGGCAAAGGCGAAGCCCTAGGCTTATTCTTTCGAGAGACGGCACTTTTCGCCATCGCCGCAGTCGAGATTCACCTGCACATTCTCGTCCCCCGGAGGCAGCGAGAGCACGGCCTCACCAGTGAGGCTCGAACGAATTTTCAAGTCTCCGCTTACTTGCAGAGTTGCGAAGCCTTTGGCCTGCACCACGACCTCGGCGCTGAGCGAACTGCCCGTGACTTTGAAGCGCACCGGAGCGGTGGTTTGGTTCGAAAACTGGAGCTTCTTACACAACGTTTGCAACGGATCCACGGCGACTAAGCGAAGGGGCGACCCTGGCATCGACTCGTTCTCGTAGGCCGCTCTAATCTGCTCCGGGCAACCGCCGATTTCTAGGGAAACCCCGGCTTGCGCGCCCAACGGGATCGCCGTCACACTGAAGCGGCTCAAGGTGCTGAGAGATTTCACTTCTCCAGATCCGACTTCCAGCGAGCGCGATTTCATGCCACCGTCCTCGACAGTAAAAGTCGCTTTCTGGGAGGAACGATTGGAGAGCGCGATGTCCGCCGACGCATGTGAAATTAAAATTCCGACAACAAGATGCAGCATGATTTTTTCCTATGACACTTGGCCTGACCAAACATAGCTTATTCTTATGAATTTTTTGCTCACCTTGACGCTACTTTTATCGTTCTCTTTTGCCAAGTCGGCCAGCTCGATGGATCAAGATCTGGACTCCTACATCCGCGAATTCGCCATGGCACCGATGGAAGACCCCACGCCCAAGCGTGAGGCGATGTTTGAGTTGGGTCGCAATCTCTTCACGGATCCGTTGCT
>JAIXOY010000225.1 GCA_027486525.1 Pseudomonadota bacterium | reverse complement strand
TTCGCGGCGATGGATTCTTTCAGATTCAAGTCATTCAAAAAACGATCCCGGTATGAACCGAAGTCGGTGCCAACGCCGACGACGTCGTTGATCTCTAGATTTAAAGCGAGGACCTTCTCCTCGAGTTTTCGCAACATCGTCAGGATCGCACTGCAGGTTGCCGTGTTATCAACACGAGTTGGCGTCAACACGGGTAACCCGGAGCCGGTGTAAAACTTGTAATCTTTCGTCGCAATCCCCAGCGCTGCAAAGGTGGTTGCTGGATCTTTCACGCGACGGGCCTGTTCCCACAGAAGATTGGCGACCATGTTTTTCGACATGATGTTCATCGCCTTCAAGATGGTAGTGAGTGGGCGAGAGGTGTGAGTTTGAACTTTCACGCCAGCAACGTTCAAGAGAGGATTACTGTGGGCCGGAGCAATCTTCACCGTCGCGATACCGGTCGTAGGAAGGGCGACGGTGATGCCTTCTTCCTTTTGAAATGCCAGGATCGCGTCGCGACGAAGCTTCGCCGTCGCGGTGAGAGCACCGCTGGCCGTGAAGTAACGAGACAGGGCCGCTTGCACGAGAGGGAAGGTGGCCGGCGTGTGCTGAGTCTGGGCGGTGTCAGTGAAAACGAAAGCCCCATCAAAGGTGAGTTCCGTGATGCGGGTGATGCCCTGTTCTTTGAGGGCTCCGATCAAGGCGAAGATTTTTTCTTCTTCAAACCACGGGTCCAGGCCCCCAGCGATGTGCACGCGCGTGCCAAGAGTATGAACCGTGGTGGTCCAGGTTTTGTCAGCCCCAAAGGCCTCGAGCGCGAGCAGCGTTGTGAAGAGTTTCGTGACGGATGCGAGACGTTGAGGCGAGTCGCCACGGTAGGCGCCTGTCGCTCCGGTCGAGTCTTGCCAGCAGAAGGCCTGCTCGTTGAGGGGACCAAGGAGTCGAGCAGGATAGTGCGCCCGAAAAACCGCCACCGGGTCTTGCGCCCACGCCGTAGCTGAGAAAAGAAGGAGAAGGAAAAGCAGTCTCATGGGCGGGGATTATGGCCCAAAATGAGAACGTGGAGGGCGGGGCATGTAAGGGTTACATGCCCCGGTTGTCCTAGAATTTAGCCACTAAGCTGGTGGTCGTGATGTAGTCGTAGTGCTTGAGAGCAGGATTCGCTGGCAAGTGATCGTAAAGACCTTTGTAAGCGACCTTAAGAGAGAACATCGAAGTCATGATCGCCGTCACCGAAGCTTCGCCGGTCATCATCCAGTCGGTGCCATTTGAAAAGTTCGGCAGGTACTCGAGCCAGAGCTTCCACTGGAGAGTCTCTGAATGTTTTTTATTCCACTCTGTGTAAGTGCGGGCTTTGTGTTGGTAGATGTTGTCGGAAGAGTAGCGATCTTCAACGGTGTAGCGATAAGCGAGTTCGAAGAACCAGTTTTGCACATCGGTCTTCACAGCAGAGTACTTCGCACCCAAGTCGGAGTTGTAACGAGCTTTCACGTCTTGGAAGCGGTTACCTTCAATCGTCTCCGCGAGAGTGGCTGCCCATCTTTCGGTCAGACCTTGCTCGTACTTCGTGTTCACATCCCAGTTGCGTGCCGAAAGTGAGTTATTCGCTTCACCGTAGGTGTAGTGACCACCGAAGAGGATGGAGTTCTTAGTGAAGTCGTATTTATTTTTTGTGACGCCGTTGTAGGCCTGAAGTTCCGAGTTGCCGCCGGTGTTTACGACCGAAAGTTCAGATTCGTTAGACAGCTTTGCCCAGGCAGGGAGCGAGAACATAGCAACGAGGATCAGCAGCAGCTTCATCAATGGCCTCCAGAGTATTAAAAAGAGGGGCTAAGATAAGCGACCAGGACTAGATTGTTAAGCGCCAAGAGCTTTTCTAAGTATCGATAATCCCAGATATTCTGCTAAGATAACTTCATGGCCAAGATTCAAATCCGCTTCAACACAAAATATCTTGAAGGCACTCGCCCTGATCTCAAGTGGCGCGTGCTGGTTGATGGCGAAGAGTTGTTGGCAAGCGTGGTTCATGTGCATGTGAGTTGCTCTACCACCGAAGATCTCATCGCAACCGGCGAGACCAAGTGGCATGTCACTTGTTTCGGGCGTGTTGAATGGCAAGGCGATGAGGCCCATATTCTTGAGTGAGTTGGTTTAACTCACGACATCCTTCAGTTTTATGAAATTCCTTGTTTTGCTGTGAAGCAGTAACATGGATCCATGGGGAGTAGCTTCCTCTCAGTACGAGAGGCTTTGTGACGACAGCGCCGAGGTAAAACTCCGGCACAAAGTTAATTAGCAAGACCATAGCTAACTCAACGAGGAGATACCTATGAAAACTACTTGGATCCTTTTAGTTCTTTCTTTGATGGCCGTGTCATGTTCGAGCGTCCAGAAAGACTCTGATCGTACCAGTGATTTTCAACGCTTTCCGGGTAACCAAGCTCGATAAGAATTAAGCCACCTTCGGGTGGCTTTTTCATTAAATAACAAGTAGTTACACCAATCCCCAGTAAAATACTCAGGATAATGGCCCTTCGGACCGATAAGTCCTCATGGTCCCAAAACTAAGATCTCTCACGAGTCTCTTTGCTTTCATATTGATGCTGCCCGCTTATGGGCAGTACTGCCTTGATGATTCGAAATGCCGCTCGCAGTTATTGCGCGTAGAGGTCGCAGCCAATGCCTTGGGGCCTGGTAACGTTCAACAACTAATGCCTGCTTTGCAATCACTCTCGCAGTCGTCCTTCTTGCAGAATGCATTGCTGAAAGGATTCGATCTCCAGCCGCTGTCGTTCCCCCACAGCGTTGAAACCTGTGCGCGTGAAAAAGCCGAAGGCGACCCAAATTTTCAGAGCATTGATTGCGCTTCAAAAACACTCTGCTCACAAGCGAATCTCAGTCCCGTGGTGCGTGAACAGATTTGTTTCAAGCTTCCGTGTCCGATTCTTGAAGGGACCCTCCAGGTCGGGGCCTGTGCGAGTGTGCAAGACATCTATCCCACGACGATCTCCTTTCCTGGCCAGCTCGAAATCCAGAACATCAAGCTCACGCCGACGAGTGTGAATGTCGTTGGGCCGCGGGCGCGGCTGTGCTTCCGCGTGGACGAGTTGCAACTCAACATGAGCGCGCAGTTGGCGCTCGACACGGCCAACACGCAACTCCCCGACAGCAGTATTAAGATCGAGAACATCAATCCCCGACTCGATCAACCGCACGAAGCCTGTGTGTCGGCGCGCGTGGATCTCACGAGCGCGAATCCGATCTCGGATATCCAAGTGGAGAATCCTTCGGGCCCATTCATCTCCGATCAGATGGTGCGTGAAGCATCGCAGGCGTTGAAAATTAAGGGCCTAAGTGGATACCCCGAGCTGACTCCGGAGCTCCTCGCTGAAGTTGTGCCGGCGCTCCTTCACCCGCTGCGAGCATCCATCGAAGAGGGAATTCAAAAGAGCTTGGGTGAAACTTTCCAAAACGAACTCGAAAAATTGATCCGTCCGGTAACGGCGGCGACCAATGGTCAGTCCCTCTACGTGAATAGCCAGGGCTTCATGAGCGAACTGGGCATTGCAAATCTCGATGTGCAGAATCAAATGGCGCGGGTCGAGTGTGCCGCCCTGAAGGGGGCGGGGCGCCCGATACCACCGTCGCACGCGTGCATCGGCTTGCCGTTGTTCGGCGACGAAACGATCACGCCCGACTTCGACAGTCCCGTCATCAACGAACTCATGAATCTGGAATGGAAGACGAAGGGAAAGAACATCACTTCGGAGGCACTCAAGCAGCGCCTCATTGCGCTGAAAGAAGTGCTGCTGCAGCAGGTGGACGAATATCCTCCGCTGCCGAATGATCCGCCGTCGGTGGTGGCCATGAACCTCGAGGCCCACCAGGCCACGATGCAGCGCTACCTCAGCGAATACGTCGATCCGTTAATCGGACAAATCAGCACTGCGCAGCTGGAGGGCCAGCTCTACAACTTCATCGAAATCCAAAACCAACTCCAGCGTGGCCAGTCGGCGAACGTGGGCATGAGTCTGCCGGAGATCTGCAGCGCGACCAACCCGTCGCCGCACGCCGGCCGAGAAATTCCGAATTGTCCCATCCAGGCCTACGTCGACTTGAACGAGTTCAACAAAGTCCTCGAGCGCATGTGGGAAACCGGTAGCATGTGCCAGACAGGCCGAGGCAAGTTTGTTCCTCGCCTGGATAGCGCCGGTCAACCCATGCTAAACGCAGACGGGAAACCGCTGGGCTCCGGCTGCTACATGGAAATGAGTGGGATGGGTTGCTATCTTAAATCTGCTCCCCAGATTCGCTTCGACTCTGTGACTAAGAAGTACAAGGTCCCGCTGGAGCTAGAGAAATGCTTCTACCCGGGCGTGACGTTTTTATTCATGAACACCGGGGTCGGGCGCTTCGGCGCCGATTTCAACATCGACTTCGCGTTTCAGCCGAAGGCGTGCAACAACGGCGACTTCTGCATGGAATCCCCTGACGTGAACTGGTCGGTCGTGGAGGGTTCGGGAAGCCAAGGGTTGGGCGACGATAGTTGGCTCCAGTCGATCATCACGGGCGAGATCGGGAAAGCGCTCAACAGCACACTTGGTAATACGATTCGCATTCCGTTGGCGTCGGGAGCCGGGGCCTTGGCCCACGTCCCGTTGCAGGCGGAAGGTCGCGTCGACAGTGGTCCCGGATTCTTCGGGGCCTGCCTCGAAGTCCAAGAAGAAGGTACGCCATGAGAATGTTAGTCTTATCCGCTCTGCTGGTTTCGCTAGGGCCGGCTGCGCAAGCGCAGACAGTTGTTTGTGGTGAAGATGGGTCGCGGTGTCGCTCCCAGCTGATGCGCCTTGATGTGACGAACGAGGCGTTGAATCAGACCCTCGCCTCAACCCAACGTCTCGAAGATTTGGCCCTTCCTGCCATTGATACATTCTTGCAGTCCGACGCTTTCGCGGAGAGTTTCATCACGGACTATCCCATGGAGTCCATGGGCTTTCCTTATAACGCCGAACGCTGTTTGAGCGAGCAGAGTGAAGGCGATCCGAACTTCCTCGGATTGGATTGTGCGAATCCGTTGCTGTGCTCGGATGCGTCAGTCAGTGAAGCGGCGAAGAAAGAAGTTTGTTTGAATGTGCCCTGTGCGCTCCTCATGGGTAACCAAATGAACCAGTGCCCAGCGAATGGTGAAGCTCGCCCGACGCTGGTGCACTTTCCGCAGCCCGTGGGAGTGCGGAAGTTGGCGATGAGCCCGACGAGCATTTCAGCCGAAGGAAGCACGCTCAAGGTTTGCTTCGCGATCACGCAGATGGAAATCACCACGGCGGTGGAAATGGAGTTTCAACGAATTCCGCAATTGACGTATAAGAACCTCGGGATGCGTGATCTCAAGGTCAACCTCGATGGACCAAGACAGATTTGCATGAGTGCGACGGTGGATATGAATGCGGCCAATCCGGTGTCGGGGATCAAGATTGAGAACATCGGCGGTGACTTCGTTTCTAACGTCATGGTTGATCGCGCGCTGGCGCAAGCGCAGGTCTATGGGTTAGATGGGTATTCCGCGACGACCGTCGGTATTTTGCAAACGTCGGCACTCCCTCCCATCGTTCGCCACTTACGGCCGACGGTGGAAGCCGCGGTGAGAGAATCTTTGTCGGAAGTTTTTGAAGAGCAGATTGGCGTCCTGATCAATTCTCTTAGGAGAGGCTCAGCTCCAACCACCGTGGCCACACCGAGTGACTCATTCGTGTCTGAGCTGGGCGTGGGGAATCTAAGTGTCTCGAAGTATGTTGATCTGATGGACTGTGCAGTTAAAAAGCAGACTGGGACACCGATCCCTGCGGATCACAAGTGCTTGAACCAGATTTATCCTTTCGAGAACGACAATCTACGATTGCAAGATATTCCGAAGCCCGCCAAGGCAGCCCAGTACTTGCGGGAGCAGATGAACATCTACGAACACGTGACGTCGGAAAGATTACGGCAGCAGATGCTAGGCTTCGAAGCGACGATGACCACGCCTGCTCTCGCGGAACTTTATCGCACCCAAATTAAACCGTTGGCCGAGATGATTCCTGCCAATCAGCTTGGTTCGAACTTGCTCAACAACGTCGAACTCATGACGAACCTCGGTGGCCGACTTAATAGTAGCTTCGGAGTGAGTTTGCCGGAGATCTGTGATCTGAACAATCCCTCGCCGCATGCGAACCGGTCTATCGCGAATTGCCCGGTGCAGGCCTACGTCGATCTTGATGAGATGAATCGTTTACTCACGTCGATGTACGAGACGGGCCGTTTGTGTCATCGTGGCCGTGGCGACTACGTTCCTCAGCTGACTTCGAATGGCCAGCAGCGCTACGCGGACAACGGTGCTCCGCTGGGTGACGGGTGTAAATTCTTGGTGGAAGGTGAAGAGAACGGCATGAGTTGCTTTCTCAACGGAGCCCCGCAGTTACGCTTCGATCC
>JAIXOY010000300.1 GCA_027486525.1 Pseudomonadota bacterium | reverse complement strand
TCTCGCTGCATGCGGGATCACGCAAATGATCCCTCAGTCTGCGACCCCGATCTTTCGAATAACTTCTTACGTGGCCGCTGTAGTCCTTCCGGTGGGAAAACCGTCTGGGGGAATCAGAGCTGGGTCCGAACGGACTGTCGAGACGTGACCTTTTACCAAGATCTAAAGATTCCGCAATTGCCCATTGATTTTAAGATGGCCGCCGTCAATGGAGTGGTCGACCTGAACCATGCGTACAATTTCATCTTGGGTCCGGAGATCTTCAACGTGGATTTTTACATGAAGAAATACTCCGACTCGGGAACTTCGAGATCGGCCGCAACGACTCATTGGCTCACCACAGGAATCAGAGAAGGGCGACAGGGAAGTGAGGCTTTCGCCGTGAGGAGTTACCTCGCTCGCTATCCTGATCTTTCCTTCGGATCGGATTTTAAGAAGGCGATTATTCACTACTCTCAATACGGGATCGTAGAGGGGCGAAACGGAACCCCTTGAATTGAATGGCAAACCCTGCTTCATCTCTTAATTAGATCGCAATCAATCTTCCATTCTATTTTTATCAAACGCATAACTGATGTACTAAACCGCCAACTTCGGTCTCCTCCAGGTTCAAAGCCTGCCGTTATGAATGGGAATCCAGTTTGGAGTTTTTATGAAATCGTTAGCGATCCTGAGTTTCCTTCTGTTCTTCTTCAATTACACCGCCGAAGCCAAAGTTTATAAGGACATCAAAGTTGGTACTTACCAGGCGACCATCGATTTGAATGACTACGCGGGCCAGCCCTTCTTCGAAGTCATGAAGAACGTCATCTACCCAGCCATCAATGAAGAGGCAGCCAAGCAGACCGCTCCTGATCACCTCACAGGCATCAAGAATGGCGAAGGGGTTGAAGTGAGCTTGGGGAGAGACGTCACCACCTTCCACGTGAAATACAAGGCTGACCATGAACTCGAAGTGGAGCGCTCCGGTCGCAGCTTCGGTGTCGTAGGAGCTGGCAGCGTTAAGAAATATGTCGCCGATGCTTCGTACAAGCACTACCTCAATACCTTAGAAGCTGTTCTTGCCGGGAACGATAAAGACGTCCGCGCATTTTACAGCGCCATCATCAAGGTCATGGCCGATTCTGATGCCCGCGAGCTGGCTGCTCTCAAGACGGAGTACAAGCAAGTGGCCGCTGACTTCGTGGCGATCTATGTCGCTGAACAGTACCGCCGTTTAACAGCGACTAAAGGCTCACACCTCGGCTCTAACCACCAGTGGGACGATGCGCTGGTGCAGGTGACGTTGCTTTCGGCTTTCCACTCAGGCCAGACCAAAATGACCATGTTCTACGAAGGCGAGTTCACAGCAAAAGTGTTCAACCAGAACGAATGTCTCTACAACGCACCAGCTGACGTAAGACGCGCTACCGTTGCAAAGAGAGACGCGGTTCTTTATGACTACTGGCAGTTCACGGTCAGAAGCGAATGCCCAGGCAGAAGCGGTGTGAACCTGACTCGCAGAGACTTTGAAAAACTGGGAACGGCGTTAACGAAGGTCCAGTTCGGGGCGATCAAAGGATGGGACCTTGGAGCTGACTACAACAAAAACTTCTTCAAGGCCGCGACAGCAGAATTGCTCGAAGGGAAGTTTGCTTACAAGGCCACGGATTACACAAAAACTTTGGTCGACGTGCTCATGACCGTACGAGCACAGGCCAACGCTATCACCGCAACTCTCGCCAAATAATCGCTAGAACAAAGGCCCTCTTCGGAGGGCCTTTTGCTAAACCTTTCTTCCCGTACGCTTCTCTCCAACATCCCTCACAGGTAAGTGCCTAGGAATCTTGAGATTTTAGGCAAAAATCAGCAGTAGTTGAGCATTCAAGACGCTTGGCCAATACCCCGATAATTAGATTGGAAACTAATCGGAGATTATGGGGTTCGTACTTTTTGTTTTGCTCATTCTTGGCCCCCATCATTCCCAAGCTTCTGGGGAGATGCCCGCTTTTTTTAGAGGGGAGGACGGCCAGAACATCTGCGAAAACAAGCTCACGAGACATTCGAATGCGTACAACTGCAGCCAGGGCGGCGCAAGGTTCGCGAGAGATTTTGATGAGTTCGTTGCGGAGGGCATGGCGATCGGCACCTCCCTCGATTTCAACCTCATCGGGACGAGTGGTCACGAGTGCTTCCGCGACATCAGAAATGAAGTCCAAAAATTTTTGGCCAACCAGCTCGAAGGCGTGTGTCGGACCGCCCGCTGCGTGACGGGCCACGCGAGCAACAGCGACATTTCGAGAAAATGCCCAGCGCAGTACACGTGCGCAGCCTACACCAGCAGCTACACACAGCTGCGAGTAGATCCCTCCGCACAGCTCACGAATACCCTGACGAAGTTAAGAGAGCATACGCCGAAGATGCGCAGGCTCATGGCGCTCGCCGCTTTGAACGGGCTGGATTACTCGGATGTGTACGGACTCGGGAAAGACATCCCGGACGAAGCCATGCGGCATCCGCATAGCTCCCAGGGCGTCGTTCGCTTTGCTGAGCTGCCTCGGCTTTCTCCTGCAGAAGTGGCCGACGTGATTAAAGAAACCGTGCGAAGCCTGGATCAAAAAAACAGAGTGGCCTGTCCAGATACCATGCTCCAGCGCTGGGCCCAGCACTACTCGACCACGCAGGTCACGAGGAAGCAGTTTCCAAGCTACAAGTGTGAGCGCAGATCGGGCTCGCAATTACTAGAATCGAGGCACCAAGTCTCAGCGAATCTCAACCCACTCGACATGATCGCCGGATGGAACTGCGTGCTCGATCCGAGCAGAACGCTCGACGGACCTTTCGTCTACGTAGACAACTCGCCGAACCCTCCCAGCCGACGAGTGCAGGTCCAGCATAGTGAGATCCGACGGATGAGGATCACCACGGAGGTCCGCGAGGACCCGTCGACGGGGAACCAGTTCAACGATGCTGACTTCGCGGCGTGCCTCGCTCGGCGAGAAGTCTCGAC
>JAIXOY010000066.1 GCA_027486525.1 Pseudomonadota bacterium | reverse complement strand
TCTCGCGTCCCCGAAGCAGGCCGCTATGATGAGCGCTTCATTCGCCTGACCGACCGCTGGGAAGGTTGGAGTGCCAGCGTAAATAAACTAAAAGGCTACATGCGGAAGGCGAACACCAAGTTCGGCTTCACTCTCTTCGACGAAGGCACACTCGAGAATGCTGACAAGCTGAAGCTCTTCGATGTTTCGGTGAACTTGAATCTCTACGAAGAAGGCATCCAACGCCTCTCTGTGTTGCCGAATGACACGCTCATCCGCATTGAGAACAAGTATGAAGTTCGTCTCAATCTCCACAAAAAGGGCTGCGACGAAGAGCGCATCCGCGATCGCCGCATGACCAGCGGTCAAGTCGTCCAGTCTTGTGGCACACACAACTCGATCATCAACACGAACAAGCAGTGCCAGGACAAGATCAAAGACAATAAGCCGCAAGAAGAAGTTGTGAAATGCCTCATGACTCTCTTCCGTCACCTGTACGATGACCTCGACTACGCCGACATCACCCGCTTGCTTGGGAAAGACAACGTCTTCGTCCATGGCAGTGTGAACGGTTTCCGCAGCGGCGATGAGGTCTTGAACGATACCATCATGTCGAACACGAACGGCCGCATCGGCGGTCGCTTCTGGAACGGTCCCTTCGACAAAATCCAAGAGATGCTTGGTATTCAGTCTGGCGAGCTTAACGGCTACTGGCTGCGGGAGAAGTTATGAGATCACCTATGTTCGCTCTCTTGAGTTTGGCACTCGCTGCCAACACGTTCGCCGCCGACCCTCTGTTCTCGCAACAATGGGGCATGCAGAACAGCGGGCAGAAGATCTTCCGCGCCGAAGGTGAAATCCGTAACCAAGAAATTGTTGGCACCACCGGTGTCGACATCAAATGGCCCGGCGTCGAAGCGCTCGCCCAGCTCGGCGATGGCCGCGAGGTCATCGTGGCCGTGATCGACAGTGGCATCGACCTTTCTCACCCGGAACTGAAAGATCGTGTGTACGCCGGTCGCGATTTCCTTGATAACACCTCGATGGTCGACGACACCGGTCACGGGACTCACGTGGCGGGAATCATCGCGGCCAACATCAATGGCCGTGGGATCCAAGGCGTCACTCCCAAAGGAATAAAGATTCTTCCGTTGAAGGTCTTGAACAAAGACACGACCGGCTTCGTCTACAAGGGCAAGGTCATCACGGACATCATCGCCGATGCGATCGGCTATGCGATTGAGGCGAAAGCATCTGTCATCAACATGAGCTTGGGCTGGCCACAGGTCGTGAACACTCCGCGCATCATCAAAGCTCTCGACACGGCCGCGGCACAAGGCATCGTCTTGGTCGCAGCCTCCGGTAACAACAATAAAGATGTTCCAACCTGGCCCTGCGCTCACCCTGCGGTGATCTGTGTCGGCGCCATGGATAACCAAGGCAAGCTCACCGAATTCTCAAACCACGGCGGGAAAGTTGATCTCGTCGCCCCAGGCGAATGGATCGTTTCAACGATCCCTCGCGCGCTCGAGTCGCGCACTCTGCGCATTCAAGGCTACGAGGCGAAGAACGGCTCAAGCCAGGCGTCGCCGTTCGTGGCGGCAGCGGCCGCGTTGCTCAAGCTGCAGAACCCGGCCATCACTGGTGAGGAAGTCAAAGCGCGGCTCTACGCCTCAGCGACGAAGATGGCGAAAGATGGCGACCAGCGTTTCGTGCGCTTCGGTGCCCTCAACATCACCGGTGCCCTAGCGCAAGCACCTCTCACCCTCGCGAGCGTCTCGGTTAAAAGCCTGGTCACCATCGACGTGACGGAAGACGGCCAGTTCGATTTTGTCCTCCCCGTCGAGATTCTTGGACAGAGCACATCCACTCCCTCGGTCACCATCGCGGGTCTTGCTGCAGACGTGATCCTAGAAGGAAAAACCGTTCGCCTGCGCGGGCAGATTGAAGATCTTCGCTCCGACAGCGAAGTTCCCGTGACCTTTACGACAGCGCTCGAGAGCGTGACCACTCGCACGAGCATCACCCTCTCTTTTGCTCGTAAGCTCGCGACGAAAGATCTCATCAACGTGGGCATCAGAGGAATCCCGGGGAGCGCTCTTCTCAGCATTCAGGGCGCACGCAAGAGCGCGCGCGTGGGACATGTGTCGGTGGAAGACAAAGCGACCAGTGACTTCCACGGCTACATCCAAGCAAAGAATGGCGATAAGATTCGTGTTGTCAGCATTCGTGCGAACTCGAATACCACGGCGACCGAAACTGCGGAGATCAACCTCGAAGGCCATCACCAACTCCTGAGTGTCTTCGAAAAAGACGTCAACTTCGATGGCAAGAACGATCTCGTGTTCTACGGCATGAGCACGAAACGTGATCATCTCCTGCTCACTTTTACCGATATGTCTGGAGCGCCACTCTTCGGCAAGCATTCACGCTGGGAACTTCCGATCACGACGTTCGAAGGGCTTCCCTTGAAGGATGGCGAGCGCGGAGACTTCGCGTGGCTGCGTCTCAAGACTTTCATGGGTGAGATCGCAGTTCCGTACTACCAGAAGGCTTGGTTGCTTCCGAAGGAAGACAACGCACAAGACCTCCTGGATTTTGAGCCCGCAGGAATGGCGAATCGTTTCTACTACTGGGAACCCACGCAAGACGCCGAACGCGTCTTGGTGCGCCCTCGCGTGGTGGACTCCGTGAGCTTCAATCAGAAGCTGCAGAAGTCGATGAACACCTCTCCTTGGGAAGAGGCCGAAGTTGAACGCATTCTTCCTCAGACCGCCACCGAGCGTGCGACCGGAACTGTGCGCCATGTGGTGTCTGCGGGTGAAAATTTCTTCCGCCGCTTCTCGGTGCTGAAGCTCAAGTCTCCAACGGACTACATGCTCAAAGCCCACGTCGACACGGACGTCTTCCAGATCGGCAACAATCCGCTCATCACTCGTAGCCTCGAAGACTACAGTGTTTCGGAGAACTCATTCCAAATGGCGTTGCTGGATCGCTCGAGTGCACGGGTGAAGCCTTTCGTAGAGGGCGAAGCCTTACCGGCCTGGACCCTGAATACCTCAGGCTGGAGCAATCCGTTCTTTGAAGTCGTCGCCACCTACGAAGGCGAAGACCGCCGCGTTCTCTTCTTCGAATCTCGTTACCACGTTTATGCTTACGACCAAGTGGGCGCGGGGAAGCCGGTGGCACGCCGTCTCCCCATTAACCGTGACTCAAGTTTCCCGGGTGTGAACTTCAGCGAGACTCTGCAAAGCGTGCTGGTCCGTGATCAAGGCATCAATCAGCCGGCCGTGGCGGTGAACTCGACATTGATCTATGGAGACCGTCTCTACGCCATGCTCAGCAGTGACGGGGTGTTCAACCGCCCTATCGCTTTGAGCGTTAAAATCCCTGCTAACTGCGTTCCCCTGAAGGCCCAGGTACTCACTGTCACATCGGGTCTCTCGGCGTTTACCATGCTCTGTCAGCAGCCCTCTGGTGACGTGGATCTGAGTTTCTTCCCTCTACAAATCGACTAGTTCTCTCTCCTCCCCCAGTCCTTGGGGGAGGTTTTTTCTTCCTCAACACATTCTTTGTTATGACCACTACTTTGGACTGATATGTCGATTTTACACGCTGCGTTGTTTGCATTGGAACGGAACTTCGTTTCATGGTTTAACACTCGCAACCCACAAACCTAGTTGGATTAACTAGTCACATAAGGAGATATACATGTCTTTCTCTCGTATCGTTAAGACCACTGCTCTCACAGCCACACTTGCAGTACTTGCAAGCTGTAACGGTGGCGGCGGCGGCGGCACATCTGGCGGCGGCACAGTTGGTAGCTCAACTGGCGGCGGCACTACTGGCTCAACCTACGGCACGTACACGTCGTCGTTCGTTTCAGTAGATTCATTCGTAGCAGCGTTGAACAACATCGAGTCGACGAACTACCAGTCATACGTTGAGCTCTACGCTGACGAGACTCTTCGTTCAGCGACTCCAGGCGAAGACGATTGGTTCGTGATCTACGACGATCGTTACAACGAGCACAAAGCGGTATCTTTGCAGTACATCCGCGCGATCGTTTACTACGACTACTACTCGAACAACACTGCGTTGGCGCGTGAGTTCCGCGAAATCGAAACCGACGACATCTTGTCTGGCGAGTTGAACGGTGACTACTGGGGTGACGATTACGAAGTGGTTGACTTCGACTACTTTACTAACACCTACGTCGGCCGTAACTCAGGCTTCGAGTACGAAGACGAAGCGGCAACTACTGACGTTTCTTTGATGACTGCTGAAGTTCAACAGAAAGAGTTCATCACGAAAGCGGCGAACATCTCTTTCGCCTTCAACGTCGGCATCGAGACTTCATTGTCTCTCGTAACTTTGGGCGAGAAAGCTGAGAAGATGCTTGGCAAGGGTAACGGCGAGTTGACGGCTCAAGATCAGGCGGCGTTCGCTAACGATCTTCAGCGTCTTGCCGGTGTAACTTTGGCAGACATCATGGAAGCTTCTCAATCTGAGCAAGCTCAAACTGACTTGGTTGGCAAAATCGCTGACAAGATCGGTACTTCTGCTGCTAACTTGGAAAACCGTCTTCTTCCAGAACTCTTCGGTGTTGAGCTTTAATTAGCACCCAAGAACCAGTTTCTTTAAAGAAGCCACCCTTCGGGGTGGCTTTTTTATTTTAGACGACTTTGAGAGTCACATTGATGTTACCACGAGTCGCATTCGAGTAAGGGCACACGACATGGGCCTTCGCAACCAATCCCTCCACCACACTCTTTTCGAGCCCCGGCGCATTGATCGTGAGTTCTACGCTGATTCCGAAGCCCGTCGGAATGGGACCGATGCCGACCGCTCCTTCAATCTTCGTCGTTGCCGGAAGCGGAATCTTGGCCTGCATAGAAACATACCTCAAGGCACCCAAGAAGCAGGCCGAGTAACCCGCAGCGAAGAGCTGCTCAGGGTTCGTACCAGCTCCGCCAGGGCCGCCTAGCTCTTTTGGTGTCGTTAGACTCGCTTTCAAGTGCTCATCGCTTGAAACGACCTGACCATCGCGGCCACCCACAGCACTCGCATGAGCGGTATAAAGAATTTTTTCGGGACTCATAACTTCTCCTTGGTTGGTGACACACCCACATCATCGTCGCTTTTGGCGTATTCGTGAAATCACTAATATCAATCATCAAATAGATATTCTGCGAAGGGCCATTTGCCCTACTATTTCAGTTATTTACTAATTCCTAACAGACGATAAACAACGAAAACTTTAGAATTGGGGACATCAGGAGACCCATGAAAACCAAAGCTTTTGCCGCTCTCGCAGTTTTTTGTCTGTCACTCACGCCGGCGTTGGCCAGGGTTGAAAAACCTAAGCTCATCCTCGTGATTGCGATTGACCAGTTTCGCGCAGACTACTTGCAAAAATTTTCCTCCCATTTTCTTCCTGCATCCAAGAAGGGCTTCAACTACCTCATGGACAAGGGGGCGTACTTCTCACATGCGGAGTATGGTCTGCTGCAGAACATGACCGGCCCTGGGCACGCCACCATTCTCAGCGGCGCCTACGCTTACCAGCACGGCATCCCTAACAACGATTGGGTCGATGCAAAGACCCAAGAGTTTGTCTATTGCGTAGAAGACCAAGGGCACAAAACAGTCGGTGCGAACCCTAAGAATACGCACATTGGTACATCCCCTAAAAATCTCGTCGGTACCACACTGGGCGATGAACTGAAGAACGCCTACGCAGACTCGCGCGTCGTGACCGTGGCCCTGAAGGACCGCTCGGCCATCTTGATGGGAGGCCATCGCGCCGATCTTGCCATCTGGTTCGATGCGGAATCTTTTAGCTGGGTGACCAGCGATTACTACGCAGCGGCCTTGCCAGCGTGGCTCGTGACGATTAATCAATTTCTGCAAAAGAAACTCGGAACGGAGTTGGTCTGGGATAAGAAACTCGAAGGCCCAAGCCCGGAGAACAGATTCGTTCCCCTCACAAAATACAATGCAGACATGGGCCTCGCGTTCCCGCACAAAGCGAAGGTGGGATCTCCCTCAACACTCATGTTCCCGATCGCCATTGAGATGCCGGGAGAAGTGGCCATCGGCGCTTTGAAAGAAATGAAGCTGGGACAAAAAAAGTCCACTGACATCTTGGCGATCAGTTTTTCTAGCCACGACTACGTGGGGCACAGCTTCGGGCCAGAGAGCCATGAGATCAAAGAAACCACCGTGCTTGAAGACAAGGCCATTGCACATCTTCTTAACACGATCGACGAGACCGTTCCCGGTGGTCTCGATAACACGTGGATCGTTCTCACCGCAGATCATGGCGTCGCCGGCAACGTCCAGGTCCTGGGCTCACAGAAGATTCCGTCAGGTTATGTGAACCAAGGAGCGATCGCGCAAGAATTGGAAAACTACCTCACCAAGCGCTATGGCAAAGCTCAGCCGAAGTGGTTCGGTGAACCTTCTGAGTTCAACTTCTACCTAAACAAGAATGTCATCCGTCAGAAGAATCTCGATCTCGCGAAGATTCAAGCAGAGCTCGCGAAACACATCAGCAGCAAGCCCGAACTCCTCACGGGCATCGCTCATGTTTTCTCAGCACAAGATGTGAAGAACAGAACCCTTCCGCCGGAGCAACACGAGCGCCAGATTCTTCGCACCTATTTTGAGGGCCGCAGCGGGGATGTGATGATGATTCCACGGCCTAACTATCTGCTCCAGTACGGCGCCACGACGCACATGACGGGCTATGCCTATGATCGCTATGTTCCCTTGATCTTTGCCGGGGGCCCCTTCAAAGCGGGAACCTACGCAGGTGGTGAAGTTGTCGACATCGCCCCCACCCTCGCGTTCTTGTTGGGTATCATCCCTCCGACGGGCTCAGAGGGTAAAATCCTTGAAAAGGCGTTGGTAGGAAAATAGTTGTGAAGAAATCCTCACAACTTTTCTAAAAGAGCAGCAACCTTCCAGGACACGATTTGCTATAATCATAACAGGAAGCGCCATGATAAGCTCAGCTGAATTATCAAACCTTCCTGAAAAACAGGTCGCTTAGGCGGCCTGTTTTTTTGCTCCTTTCTACACACTCTCACCACATCTCCATCAAGCCCTGAGCAGCAACCTTTGGCATACTGTATTTAGGAAGAGCTATGACGAAGTCGAAAGGCAGAGTCAGAAAACTTCCACGAAACAGGCCACTTCGGTGGCCTGTTTTTTTGCAATTGCGTGGGGAGGAGTTATGGCGACATTCGCATTCTGGGATAAGATCAAACGCTTCACGATCCCGTGGCTTACTCAGCCGGCTTACAATCCCAACAAAGATGATCAGCAGCATGTCATGACGGAAGATGAGTTGTTGGATCAAACGCTAGAAGACAGCTTCCCGGCCAGCGATCCGCCTGGGCATATCTCGAAGTCCCGGGAAGACCGGCTCCAGCATTAGCTACTGACAGGCATTTTCACCGGCCACTTGCTCTTGCGACATGACGTGCTCGGCAAGTCTCGCAATCGTAGGCTCTAGCGTCTGGGGCAGTGAGCAGATCGATCCTGGCGCACTCGAATTGGCCGCATTGGTAATCAAGTCAATCATCTCGTTGACCGTGCGACAGTTGGCTTCTGGCATTCCTGCTGGACAGACTTCGCCGCCGTTAGGAAAAACCCGCGTATACGCTTCTGCGGTTTCACGGGCCAATGACGGATCAGTGCCCATCGGCCCCACATTAATTCCACCGTATTCGGTCAGAATCGCGGGTGCGATGATGGGAACCCGACGTTGCATGAAGTTTCGCATGAACCCCAGTCGGTTATCGCTCACAGTGCCAGAGCGCTCAAGGATATCAAACGCCAGCGTAGTGCAGTTATACCAAAGTGTGTCGTAGAGCTTGCTGATGCCATCAGCTTGGCTTGTTCTCAGACTCTCTGCCAAAACTTTATCCCCTTCGCCATTGCAGAGCGGGAGCCGAATTTGATTCGCGGGATTGCCACTCTGGAGCGCACCCTCAATTCTCTCGGTCATCGAAACCATGCGCACGATCTGGGTAAACGCGCCTCGGCGGCCGCGCTGCAGGTCGTAGGCCTTTTTCGGATCGTCTTGCGTCCACTGAGCTTCGGCTGAGATCGCAGCATTGCGTATGGGGATGATGCTTTCTTGCGGCAGGAGACTCTGTCTTTGAGCTTCAGGCGCCGCGGCCAAACGGGCCAGCTCTTCCGCTGTCGGCATGGGCGCGACAAGTTCGATGGGCGAATCTTGTTCCATCTCAAAGCGCAGCAATGAGTGAGCGGCGATGTATTTCCCTGCTACTTGTGGGGGAAAATAAGACAACTGGAAATAGGTATTGCGCACACCGCGATCAGGCACGCGCGCTAAGTAGAAGCGGCCGTTGTGATAGAAATTACTAAAAAGCTTTGAACCCGGCTTCGAGTACTTCGCTCCAAACACACTTTCCTCGACGTTCACCATCGGGCGACGTTCGCTCAAATCTAAGGGTTCTCCGTAATGGTTTTCATCGAAGGGTCTGAAGATGCTTTTCTTCACGGAGAATTTTCCCTCCATGAAAAGTTCTTCCGCGGTCGGAACCACCGTTGATTGTGCGTGAGTGTGAACACTGAAGGTGCCCATCAAAAAAGTCAGCAGAACAAATTTCATCCCCTACCCCCGTTAAGATGATATTAGCATGCGTCTGTGAGTGGTTCTCGGACGGAAAGAAAAGCTCCCTCTGCCAAACCCGAGCGTGCCGCTCGGCAATAGCTTCGCTGTCAAAGTATTGGATTTTGATTAACCACTCTATGGCACCTATACTGACCCAAAGTTTTTTCAAAGGATGAGTCATGAAAGTAAAAGCCGCCGTTGCCTGGGGACCCAATCAACCCCTCAAGATTGAAACCGTTGATCTTGAAGCACCTAAGAAAGGCGAGGTGCTTGTCCGCATCGTCGCTTCCGGTGTCTGCCACACGGATGCCTACACACTTTCAGGTGTCGATCCGGAAGGCATTTTCCCCGTCATCCTCGGCCACGAAGGCGCAGGCATCGTTGAACAAGTCGGTGAAGGAGTGACCTCGCTCAAACAAGGTGATCACGTCATTCCGCTCTACACACCAGAATGTCGCACCTGTAAATTTTGTCTTTCCGGCAAAACTAATCTCTGCCAAAAAATCCGCGAAACGCAGGGCAAGGGACTCATGCCCGATGGCACATCCCGCTTTTCGAAAGATGGCAAACCGATCTTTCACTACATGGGTACCTCAACCTTTGCTGAATACACCGTCGTACCAGAAATCTCCTTGGCGAAAGTTGATGAGAAAGCACCCATGGATAAAATCTGTTTGCTTGGTTGCGGTGTCACCACGGGCATCGGCGCGGTCTTGAACACTGCCAAGGTTGAGAAAGGTGCCAACATCGCCGTCTTCGGCATGGGCGGCATTGGCCTCGCCGTGATTCAAGGCGCGAAGATGGCCGGGGCGAACAAGATCATCGCGGTCGATATCAACAACGCGAAATTCGAACTCGCCAAAAAATTCGGCGCTACGGATTGCGTGAACCCGAACGAAATTACGGGCTCGGTTGTGGACACCATCGTGAAACTCACCGACGGCGGCGCGGACTATTCGTTCGAGTGCGTGGGTAATACCAAGCTCATGCGCCAGGCGCTCGAGTGCTGCCATAAAGGCTGGGGCGAATCCATCATCATCGGTGTCGCGGCTGCCGGCGAAGAAATCGCCACGCGTCCGTTCCAGCTTGTCACAGGTCGAGTGTGGAAAGGTTCGGCCTTCGGCGGCGTCAAAGGGCGCACGGAACTTCCTGGCTACGTGGACAAGTACATGACCGGTGAAATTAACTTGGACGACATGGTGACCTTCACCATGCCCATCGAAGAAATCAACACCGCTTTCCAGTACATGAAAGAAGGCAAGAGTATCCGCAGCGTAGTGACGTTCTAGGAGTTGTGATGAAGAAGCTGAAAGCGCACAAGACTTTTGAGGGCCGCACAGAGTTCTGGTCACACTCATCGGAGACGACCGGCACGGAGATGAAATTTTCCACTTTCATTCCTCACGGTGAGGTGAAAGGCTGCATGATCTGGCTGTCCGGGCTGACCTGCACCGAGGAGAATTTCATCACCAAGGCCGGCGCACAAAAGGTTCTCGCAGAAAGCCACATGATGGTGATCTGCCCGGATACCTCACCGCGCGGACTTAACCTTCCCGGCGAACACGACAGCTATGACTTTGGGTCCGGGGCTGGGTTTTATGTGGACGCCACGGAAGCTGCCTACAAGACGAACTATCGCATGTACTCGTATGTGACTGCCGAGCTCTACTCCATCATCTCCAGCCATTTTGGCGTGAAGAGTATTTCCATCAGTGGTCACTCCATGGGTGGCCATGGCGCTCTAGTGATTGGCTTGCGCGAGCCACAGAACTACAAAGCGATTTCGGCCTTCTCACCGATCGTGAATCCGTCCGTCGTCCCCTGGGGAACGAAGGCGCTCACAGGTTACTTAGGCGAAGACAAGTTGGCCTGGAAACAGTACGACGCCTGCGAATTACTTCTCGCGGGCAAAAAACATCCAGCCGAGATTTTGATTCATCAAGGATTAGCGGATGAGTTCCTTGAGAACCAACTCAAAACTGCGAACTTTGAAAAAGCGGCGACTCAAGCAGGCCAGAAATTCTCCGTGAAGATGTGCGAGGGCTACGATCACAGTTATTATTTCATCTCGTCGTTCATCGAAGCCCATGTGAAACATCATTCTCGGACTCAGTGATATCGAGGGTAAAACCGCTTAAGCCATCCCTTACATATCAATGACTTGCCGAATCTCTCGCAATACTCTACCCCATTAGATTTACGCTCGTTCGTCCGATAAGTAGGCGTATGTTTTCTCATCTCATCGGATGCTTCGGCATCGCAGTGGTGTTAAGTACGCTTATTTCTACCGCCCAGGCAGAGCCGGATATTATTTCGCGTGCGAGGCCAGTGCCCGGGTCGACCTTTGCTGGATTTTCAGAGTTCGCTCAGACCGTCGTCGGTGGACGAATCTACTACCGTCAGAAAAGAGCCGAGTGGCTGCAACTGCTGCAAACCGGTCTCAACCATCCAGACCTGCGACGGCAGTTTCCTGATCAGGCGGCCAACACTCGCTTCGCGGAACATGTCATGCGCGGTGTAGACCAGATCATGGGATCAGGCGTCTCCATCATGACCCCCGCGCAGACCCGGACTGCCTTGAAATTCCTCCACGGAGCGATCGTCGATCGCGTGACCCCCGCCGTGCTGCGCGGCCACGTCGATAACCCAAATACGGTGGCCGCCATCGGCACGCGACTGAAAGCTTCGGCTAACTCGTGCATCGATCGTTCCACCGTCGCTTCGACGGAAGGCTTTACGTGCTTCATGAACGCCGTCGATCTGCTGGACGAGAACCTAGGAAACCTCATCGTCTACTACACCACCCTCTCGAACATGGCGCCGCCCTTGGTGCCCAGCAATCAGTGGGCCCAGTTTACCAACTGTCGTAACTACGACTACCGGTACTGCGTGGCCATGCCACCAGCAAATCCTCCTCAGAACTGCGCCCCCAATGTGATCCCCTTACCACCAGCTGGGGCCGGACGAAATTCCACCACCTGTGCCGCGCGGGCGATCCAGAATGGCATCATGCAAATTTCTACTCCCTTGATCCGCGATCGGATCGGGTCGCTGGCCCCGGCCAGTGATCGCGCCAGAATCACCACGAGCGCGATCGCCACTCTCCAGTCCTGTCTCCCGGGCGCCGCGAGCGAGACGGCCATCACCGGCTGCATCGATCGCACAGTGATCAGTTCCGGCGAAATGATTGCAGAAGCGCAGATCCGGAGCCGCCCAGAAGTGAGCACCGCTTTCCCGACTGCAGCCGCACGCCAGCAAGTCGTTCGTCTCGGCGTCGCTGCTTTCCGCGCTTGCGCGACCGCTGCCCAGCGCGCCGGCCGTCGTACCGACGGGATCGTCTTAGACGTGGGCCCTTGTGAGGGAGCTGTGACCAATAACATCGCTCGCCAGGTCCTGGAAGAGACCCTCCGTAAGCGTGATCCCCTCTCGGCTCCCACCGGCGTCGCCAGCCTTCGCCGTTGTTGGCCAGGAGATCAGGCCTCGAGCGGAAGAATCAATGCTTGCCTGCGAGAAGGACTCCTCGAATTCTCCGAAGCGTCCGCTCGACGCCAAATCGTCGCGCGCACTCCGGCCAGTCTCGTGACGGCGGATGCGGGCTTCGTCGACCGCAATGCGCGCATTGTATCTACCTGCCTGGGGC
>JAIXOY010000026.1 GCA_027486525.1 Pseudomonadota bacterium | reverse complement strand
TTTTAGCTTCTTCTTCGCTTTCTTCTCGGTCGTAAGTTTGTGGACCTACCCACACAAGCCTTACCGTGGTGTTGCCAGTGTGGAGAGCGAGCATCACTCTGCTCCTTACCACTACGACGCTTCGTACAAGCTCTAGCCCACAAGAAATTTGAGAATACCCTCTTTGCCTTTGTAAGGAGGGTATCTCAACGGCACATCCATCAGCGTCGTTTGCTGGAAGACAGACTTTCTGTGACTGAAAGTCTCAAAGCTCTTCGCGCCGTGGTACGCCCCCATCCCCGACTCTCCCACCCCACCAAACGGTAAGCGTGAATTCGCGAGATGCACGATCGTGTCGTTCACACAGCCGCCGCCGAATGAAACTTGGCCCAGGACCTTCTCTTGAACCGCTGAGTCTGTGCTGAAAAGATAAAACGCCAAGGGCTTCGGACGCGCTTTGATGAGCTGAATGGCTTCATCAATCGTGTCGTAGGCGATGATCGGCAACAGCGGTCCAAAGATCTCTTCCTGCATCAGCGCATGCTCCCAGCTGACCTGCGTGAGCACCGTGGGGGCGATGAATTTTTCTTCTCTCACCTGCTGACCACCAATCGCTGCGTTCGCCCCCGTCATCAGTGACGCCAGGCGATCGAAGTGACGCTCGTTGATGATGCGTCCGTAGTCCGGACTCTGCTGAGGGTTTTCACCGTAGAATTGAACCAGGGCCGCTTTGAGCTCTTGAATGAACTCATCGTGCTTCGCGCGTGGAATCAGAACATAGTCGGGAGCCACGCAGGTTTGCCCGGCGTTCAACCATTTGCCCCAGGCCACACGGCGTGCTGTTTGCGCCAGCGGTGCCGTGGCATCAATCAGACATGGACTCTTCCCGCCCAACTCCAAGGTTACCGGCGTGAGATGTTCCGCGGCGGCCCGCATAACCACCTTTCCAACCTGAGTACTTCCGGTGAAAAAGATGTAATCGAATTTTTCTTTAAGCAGTGCTTGGGTTTCTGCGACTCCCCCTTGCACCACTTGCACTTCATCATCTTTAAAAACTTGCTTGAGCACTTCTTCTATAACAACGGCGCAAGCGGGCGCAAGCTCTGAGGGCTTCACCACCACGCGGTTGCCAGCCGCGATCGCCCCAATCAGAGGAGAGAGTGCTAACTGGACAGGATAATTCCACGGCGCCATCACCAACACGACACCGTAGGGCTCTTTGTGAATCGCGCTACTCCCCGGCTGGAGCGTCATCGGAGTCGCCACTTTCTCAGGCGCGGCCAGGGCGGGAATATCCGCAAGAAAGTGAGCGATTTCATCACGCAAAAAACCGATCTCGCTCACCCAGGATTCGAACGAACATTTACCCAAATCTTTTTCCAAGGCGGCACTGATCTTGTCTTGCTTCTCTTGCAAGACTGAACGCAGCTGCATAAGTCGCTCTGTTCTGAGTTTAATCGGTAGGGCTTCGCGGAGAGCCGCGGCTCGTAAGATTTGCACGTTCATTATTTTTTCTCCTGGGGCCCGAGCTTGATGTACTTCACGTAGTTTCGAGCCACCGACGACTTGCGGTAGTTACGCACGTGCGGGGCCAGTAAAACGTAGGAACTCTCATACATCAAAGGAATCCACGGCAAGTCGCGCAGGACACGCTCTTCAATCAAAGACATCAGACGGATCTTTTCTTGCACATCGGTGGTGGTCCGCAGGGCCTTGTACCACTTGTCCACTTGCGCATCCCGGTAGCCGGCTTTATTAATCCCCGGAGCATTCGAACCGACGAGCAGCTGAATGATGTTTTCCCCATCGGGATAATCGAAGAGCCAGTTGTCGGTGAAGAACTGTAACTTTCCAGCGCGCCCCTCAGTGAGAAATTCCTTGAAGGTCAGCACTTTGGTCTCAAGCTTGATGCCGAGTTTCTCCAGCTGGCCTTGGATAAATTTCGCTTCCACGAAGTTCGCCTCTTGATTACCGCGCGTGCTGTAAAGCAGCGGCGGCAGTCCCTTGCCGTCGGGATAACCGGCCTTGGCCATGAGCTCTTTTGCCTTGGCGAGGTCGTACTTAAACGGCAGGGACGACGATGGATCATAGCCCGCGAGCCCTGGCACCATCAATGAGTGAGCTTTGAGATTGGTTTTCTGCGAGAGGATCTCTATGTAGGCGTCGATGTTGATCCCGTGAGCGATGGCCTGCCGGAGATCAACGTTCTTCCCCCAGATCGGATCTCGCATGTTGAACGCCAACCAGCGCAGCGCCTGCACTGGAAAGTGCTTCACCTGCACACCACGTTCTTCCAGTTCGCCACGGAGCTTGCCGCCTTCACCCAAAAGACGAGGCAGCATGCCGCGAGGAACCGGCATCAAATCGATGCGTCCATCCATGAAGGCCTTCCACCGATCCTCTTCCAACGGCAGCACGTGGAAATTCACTTCTTGGACGAAGGGAATCTTTTCCCGGGAACTTCTCAAGAGGTCTTGAGTGTTGGCGTAGCGATCACCCGACGCTGGATAGAAATCTTCACGGTACTTATCAAACGCTTCCAAGTGGTAGCGATTTTTTACAAACCCCATGTACTGGTAGGGGCCAGTTCCCACCAGAACATCCGAGAGATTGTTTTGATGATACTCCACCACTTCCCAGGGAATCGGCGCGAGCGCGGGCATGGCGAGGTAGTAAATCAAGTTGGGTTCTTGGCGCTTCAACGTCAGCGTGACTGTGTGGCCATCGACTTTTAAACCCGAAATCTGGGTGTCACGGAGCTTGCGCCAGTCCGTGCCCACTGTCTGACTGAAGGCCTGGAAACCTTCCAGGGTATCAAGCAAGAAGGAACGAAACGGACTCTGCAGAGGTTCAAAGGCCAAGCGCTTCAGAGCGAGCGCGAAGTCTTGGGCGTGCATCTCCCGCACCTGACCGTGGAAGGCCGGATGGGGATGAAAGAAGATTCCGTGGCGCAGGCGAAAAGTGTACGAGCGCCCTTCGTTAGAAACCTCCGGAAGCCCTTCTGCGAGCAGCGGGATGATCTCATAAGGACGCTTGAGGTAGTGGTACTGATACGGCGTCTCGAGAACTTGCGCCATGACACTGAAAGCATCATCGCTATAAGCGAGTGCGGGATCAAACGTCTCTACGACGTTATCAACACTCAATTCGAGATGATCCGGCACCACCGGACGTGGGCGATAAATGTACATCAAGGCGGCGCACAGACTC
>JAIXOY010000051.1 GCA_027486525.1 Pseudomonadota bacterium | reverse complement strand
GGAAGATCTTGGCGCCGGTGGAACAGTCTCTGAGCTGGTTTCTTGCCACGGTATCAATCACGGCAATCAGCGCACGCTCGACATGCTCAAGATTCATAAGGATGAACGCATCGTGGGGCTGCAGCTTTTTGGTGAAGACGTTGAAGCCATGGCCCGTGCGGCTGAAGTGGCCGAGAGCTTCGGGCCCGGTTGGCTTGATATCAACATGGGCTGCCCCGTCACGAAAGTGGTGAGCAAAGGCGGCGGTTCGGCTTTAATGAAAGAGATGGAAAAGCTCGCACCTTTGTTTGAGGCCATGCGCGTGAAAATGAAAACCCCTTTGAGCATTAAGATCCGCACCGGCTGGGATCAAGACCACCGTAACGCGCGTGAGATCATGAAAATCGCTCGTGAGTCGGGCATTGAGTGGGTCGCCATTCATGGTCGCACACGGGCTCAGCAGTACACGGGTGCCGCTGACTGGAATTTCATCGAAGACATTGCCCAAGAAAAAATCCTGCCTTTTATCGGCAACGGCGATCTTCACCATCCGCTCTTGGTGAGTGATCGTTTACAAAAAACGCACACCGATGCGTTGATGATCGCGCGCGGGGCGCTTCGCAATCCGTTCATCTTCCTCGAATCGCTCGATCCAGAGTACGCTCAGATAAAGAAGTCAGATTTCTTGGGTGCAGATTACTGGGAAGTCATTCAACGTCTGTGGCAGTACGTCGGCGAAACCTTCGCCGATGATCGCATGCTCTTGGTGCAAGCACGGAAGCTTATCGTGTGGTTCGCGGCGGGCTTCCCCTACTCGGCGGCCTTCCGCGGCCAGGTCTTCGCCGCGCAGACGGCCGAGGATACTTACAAGATCACCGAGGACTACTTCCTCTCCCTAGGTGCCTCACAAAAGAGCATCAACTATGATGAGGCCTTCATGAGTTCGGGGCACGGCTAAGTTCCTAATATCGCAGTTGTCCCACTTTTTTACTCCAACGCTCCATCATGTTTTCCCCCTCCCTGACCGATAATCAATGCGGAGAGAACTATGCGCTCGTACCTATTGGCCCTACTTATCGTGGTCCCTGCCTACGCACAAAACCAGTGTGATCAAGTGCAGTCATCGCTCACCAGTCTCGAGCAGTCTCTCCTCGCCAAACAACTTCCGGCCTGTGATCAAGTCACTCCCGCAAGCGTGGGGCTCAGCGAAACACTCACCGGTGATGATCTCGAATACTTCGACTTCATGCGGTGCCAGAACATCGCCAGCCTCGATCTTCTACTTTCAGCGAACGAATCCAATCTTGTGATCATCGACGGCTTGAACGATCTGCGCACGCAGGTCGTTGTTACTCAACGCACACTCGCGAGTGACGCGAACTGGGACAAACCGGAGAAAGAATCGGCCCTCCAATTCGCCCGTGATCTCACGCTGGGTTCAACCATCCAAGGCCTGATCGACCTCCCCCAACTTCCTGCGCTCTTTGATGACACGACAAGCACCGGCCAGTGGGAAGCGAAACTGCGGACCTTCTGCAGTGCTGCTCCTCAGAGTCTGAGTCCCTTCTGCGCGATGGTTACAACCTACTCGAGCGGAGCAAGCCCGGCGTTGCAGATGTCAGAGTTCGCCGTGTTTTTAGATCAATTGCGTCCTGCTCTTCAGCCGAACAAAACACTCACAGACGATCAAAAACGCGACATGCTCGCGACGCTTCAACTCAAAAACGGCGCTCAATCTGTGAGCTTCAGTGACTTTCAAGAGCAGGCCGCGCAAAACGGACTTTATAACTTCACGCTTCCGGGCGCGCCGACCTATCTCGACCAGGCCCAAGTGAATTTCGTGAGAAAAAATCGCCTCAGCGTTCCGCCAGCTCCCGTGGCCCTTTTGGAAGGCCTCATGTCTCGGATGAACACCAACCAAGACAAACTCATTCTTAAAAACGCGCTCAATGGTCTTAGAAAAAGATCAGATGACGCCCACGAACGAACGCTGGCGCGCATTCGTGCTCGCTGGACTTCCCTGCATCTGCACAAGGGTGGCGCAGCTCCCATCCCGTGCGTGGAATCAGCCAGTGAGGCCGCCTTTAAGAGTTGCATTGAAACAGAATGGGCCGCCAAGCCCTCGAGCAATAATGCCCAGGCCGCACTCTTCGCGGCCATCAGAAATTCCATCGACGACATCCGGGAGAAACGATCGGCGACCGCCGCCTGCCTGGCAAAGCCGAACATCACGGCCTGGTTACAAAATCCAACGACGCCTCCTGACAGCTGTGTCGAAGACGTCTTTGGCGAGAGATCACAACTTGAGAAAACCCGCCAGATCACCTTGGCGATTCGTGAAAAACTGCGTGCCCAAGAAGACCGCGCTCTGCGCTTCCGTCGCTTCGCTTACGATAAAGCTGCGGAGTGCGTTCAGTCGCAGCAGTTTAAGATGCGCACCCACGAAGCCCTCCCTTACTGCTCGACCACACCGTCTGAATCGGCGTTCGCACCGATCCTAGAACTAGGTGCGCAATCTCTAAGCTTCGTTCATGAAGGCCTAGAGAGTAATACCGTCTTCGACAAGAATCGTGATTGTCCTCCGGGGCAACAAGACGAGTATGCCGTTTTGTGTGAGATCGCTCATGGCCGTGGAGCTAGTTCAAATACGGGAACGGTTTCAGAGTATCGAGGGACTCCCCAAACGCTAGGAACCGATGCTCCCACGCGGTCTTCTGATCCACTCATCAGAGATGCTTTGCTGGGTGTCGCGAACGATCTGGCGAACCAGTACATCCAGAACCGCATGCAAGCGGCGCAGCCACAGGTTTATCGTTGGCCGCAGTCTCCCTACAGGCCCATGCCCTACAGCCAACCGATCTCTCTCAGCATGTCAGACTTCGTGATCGCCAATGGAAAAACCTTTGGTGGTTTCGGGCAGTACTATCAGTGTGCCACTTGTGGCCACGGCTCCGGACCGACGGCTTTCAATCAGCGCTGGGGTCTTGGTGGTGCCAGCTCAGCGGTCTCTACTTTGGGAGGTACGAGCCTAAGCTCTCGTCTC
Organism: Pseudomonadota bacterium; assembly: GCA_027486525.1. Lineage (GTDB taxonomy): Bacteria > Bdellovibrionota > Bacteriovoracia > Bacteriovoracales > Bacteriovoracaceae > UBA6144. The sequence continues at coordinate 17,928 of JAIXOY010000051.1, read as the reverse complement.
TTCCCAGCAGGCTCATTTCAATTCTAAGTAAAATGGTCAGACTTGCCGCTTTTTAGAGGCAGTTTTTCCTCTATAATTGCCCCCAACATCCAGGCTAAGATTCTCTCTGGAAGCTCTTTTCAAGGGCTTGCCTACAGAGTGAAAGACCGGGCAAGTTTCTCCCCTGTAGCACCGCCCTAGAGTTAAAATAAATCAGTGACTTGTATCTACCGTTAAGACGATAGAGAGAGGTTTTTTAGAGCATGATCCGTCTTCTGGTTTTGCTTCTCATATTCACGCTAGCTGGCTGCTTGCCCAAACAAGAGGTGAGAACGGCGGGTATTGCCGATGAAGCGCAGGACACCGACACGGATGATGATGTCATCACCAGCACATCAGATGTAGATCTCGCGTGGTTTCAAAGCCTCACATCCAGCACAATTCTTTCTGTTCACCGCGACAACATTGAAAACACCTACGTGCGCGGTCGTCGCATCGAAAACTATTTGCTTCGCCAAAACGCACCACAGGCGTCTTACTGCCTCGAAGTTGATCTGGGCACCAGTGTCCCAGTGACCGATCGCCGCTTCTTGCGTTTGCGTGCGGTCCCTCTCTCCGTCAACAACGTGGCGACAAGAACTAAAACGATTTACTTGCGTGTCGATTTCGCCAACACAGCAGCAGGCCAGAGCGTTTGTAACTTAGACAAAGTTCAATTCACTAACGATTCAGCGACGGAATACATCACCTACTCTTCGATCCAATCGCGCATTAGTTTCACCCTCGCGAGTGCCTGCTCAAGTTGCGTGACGCAGATCCAATCCAGCAACTTCAAACTCTTCACCGTCGATAGTGCCAACTCACGGATGGTGCAAGTGAAGCCGACTGAGCTCGACCTTGGACTCCTCACCTTGCAACTCAAGCCGGGCAACGCTCCCAACATTAGCGGCACCTGCACCAGCAGTGCTTGCTCTGCTTTAGGCTTCGACTGTTGCCTACAGAACCAGTGCGTCAACGACGGTTCTGTTCGTCCAGAAGTCACTGGAGCTGTTCTCACTTCAAGTGCCTTCTTAAGTGCCGAGCAAGAGAAGCTCTCCAACTCACTCGCCTTTTTGCGCTATCCCCAGTTCTACTACATCTGCGGTACGGCCCAGGCCCAGCCATTGCCCGGAACCGGAAATCAAACTGATGCAGAAGCTGCAGCAGCCGCTCGTTTACTCGAAATGCGAAAAGACTACGCGTGCATTCAAGAACTCAAAGCGAAGTCGCTGGCGGATCCATTTCATCTCGCACCCTTTAATACGTCGGCGAGCTACGATCAAACCAAATGTAACACTGCCACGACCACCAATACCTACCACTGGCGCAATGTGCTTGGGCGTCTCTACTCGAACTGCGGCTGCGCTGCTGCTCAAAACACTCTTGAGTTGCAGCTCGCCAACTGCCCGAAGTACGACTACCAGGTCTTGGCGCAGAACTCGAGCCTCCAGCCGATCCAGTTCGCCTGTACGTCATTGGATGAATCTGACGTCGAAACTCCATTCCAAAATCTCGATGTGGCCGTGAACTCGCGCGCGATCCCTCACCGCTTCTTCAGTGCAACTGGCGATGAAGTTGACCCTGCCAAGAATCCGCCGAGCACCACCACCCAAGAAGGCCAGGCCTTCAGCTACTCTGATCCAGAAAAAACGCAACCCACCAATGGTCAGTTCAACATGAACTCGATCTTGGGTGAGTTGAACATCGAACTCACCGGGGCCATGCCGGCCAAAGTTGTTGAGCTTGAACTGGATAAGGTTTACTTGATTGCCACGCGCTCGGGGTTTTACACTCCGTGCCCAACCTGCGCGAAAGACAGTTGGTTCGCCAGCTTTAGCGCGAATCCGACCTCGGGCCAGGGCGTCGGTTTGCAAGGCGTGGGTCACTCCACCTCACGGGATAGCTGGGATAACAACTCCACGCTCGGGAACTACGAAGACACTATTTTTGGTCGTGCCTGCTGGGTGCCGCCGACCATGCTGCCTTTCTCCCAACCGGTTGCCGGTGCCACCACGGCGACCGATGCCAACATCGGTCCTCAGCGTCTCGCTCGATTAAAAACGCAGGCCGCCATGTGGATCAACGGCTATCAGCGCGACTGGTTTGGTTTTAACAAAGGCGCGTTGATCGGTTCTTTCGATGGCGTCACTTGGTTTGCGGTTGGCAAGGGCCGCATCGTTCGCAGCACGACGAAAAAACTTTTCCTCGCCATCAACGCCCCCTTCGGTGATCTCGCTGAGAACAACAACCATGTTGTTTCGGTGCAAGACTTTGAAGGTCAAGCGACGGCCGCCCTGCAAGACTTTCATCCAGAATACGTGCAAAACCATCCGAGCCAAAACGAAGCTGGTAACTGCCAGGCCTATCACGCCTGTAACGTAGATACCGACTGTGTCACGAAGCTCGGTTGGGAGTATGTCTGCGCCGATGTGACTCAGCTTAAAACGTACTGGCCTGGGTTCGATGCTGAGACCGCCAAAGAGCGCGCCATGGCTGCAGGTGAACAACCGAAATCCATCGAAGGCATTCTCGCGCAAGGTGTCCTTCCGAACGGCTCGACGAAACGTTGTGTCTATCGCGGGGCCGGCTCGATCTGTCGCACGGATGCCGGCAACATCTCAGCCACTGAATTGGAAAAAAGAAAGCTCCTTACCTGCGCACCGAATTTCTGGTGCGCCGATGTGGACTCAACCAATAACGCGATCCCAGGAACAGCGACTCAGCTCAACGTCTTCAACAAAGAAGTCGCGCGCTTCGCAAGGCCTCTCGAAGAGATCCCCGTCAGCAACAACCATCTCTACGGCCGCGACACCAATCAGCTAGGTCGTCCGTTGGATTACGTGCATAACAAGTACACCACACCTGTGAGTTCACTCACTGGTATCAGCGACAGCACTGTTCGCACAACCCTCAACATCAACGTCACGGCGATTGATGCTGGTGCCAATGGTAAGGTTGGCCTGTGTCGCCCTGGCAAACGACTTCCTTTGCCGACAGATGTCGCCACCCAGTGGAATCCGTTCAATCAACACCAAGCTCTCGATGAATTCTCGCGCACCGATTACACCAACCAGATTGCCTCCTGCCCGGCCAACTATCTCGCGTTGGGCGCCTCAAAAGTCGCCAGCTGCCCTATCATCGGTGACGACGGAAACTACATTCATCAATCGACCAGTTTTACTGATGTCGCAAGCCAAGGGACCTGGAGTCGCCGGGCGATGGAGCAGAACTCCTGCGGCCTCGAGACGCTTCGTAACGGAACCATCACAACTGGGATGACGGCCGATCAACTGCAAAACGTTTCTCCATTCAAATTGATCGAAGGCAAGCCGCTCAACATGGCGGTTTCCGTTCTTCCTGGACTCACACGAGACGCGTGCCTACGTAAACCCGGCAGCGCCTGTCACACAGACCTCGATTGCTCACCGAACAAGTATCACGCCGATCAAGTGCAGTATTTCAACACCAGCTTTTTTGGCAACTCGGCCAACCGCGAATACTACGAGCAGAGCCTCGTGTGCGGACAGGGTACGGCAAAACCGTTTATTTCCGATCCTGAGTTTGAAGATTACGACATCACAAAAAATGTTTGCTGTCGTGAAGTCGGTAAAGACATTACGACCTACTCGGCGCAAGAAGCCAGTGGCACCAATAGTGACGCGACTGTCACGGCTTCACTCGATCCTCTCGTCAGCGGCCTCACAGACCCAACCAACGTCGGACGCTATGAACGCTTCACTCACATCCGGAACATGGGAACGACCTTCCCGGTCCTCACGGCCTTTGATACACGTAACGGCGCAGGTACCATCACCTCACGTAACTACCAGGGAGCGCTCTCAAGCAACGTCGCGGTTCCAGCCAACGTCATGACTCCGGATCAATGGAAAACGCTCAACCAGGCCAACGGCAAGACTTGCTGCGGTGGCGGTTGGGTACGCAAATTTGATGACGGCACCACCGACTGGACCAAGCGTGACCGCTTCCGTGTCGATGTTTCGAACTTCCGTTGCCTGAACTACATCACGCCACTGGCGACGACCCTGACACCACAGTCGAGCTGGGGTATTTCCCAGGCACGGATCGATGCCGACTACGGTAAGTACTGCTTTGACATTAGTGGTTCCACCGGGAACTGTGCTCAGCTCTCGATTCCACAAGGGACCGTCGGCGACACGAGCTGCGCTTCGAAAGAGTACGAACCTGTAGGACTGAATCCTTATTCCGCCGCATTCCAGGCGCAGTTCTCGACGTTGCCTGGAGAGATCGCGTGGTCGGGTCTGCCCGTTAACTTCTTCGCTTTTTTCCCACCAGTCAGTGCCGACACGGATCTCGAAACGATGATGGATTTTTCTGTGACCACCAATCGGAAAAATATAACGATCGCGATTCCAAGCTACACCGGGGACTCCGCACTGACCGTCGAGATGCAGCGTCGTGACTCAGCGAACGTCCTCACCACGCGGGCGTGCGTTTCTTCTGACTTATCAAGTGTGACCGGCCCAACAGTTAACGGAACGTGCGCCTCTGGAACGGGCTGCTGTTTTCAATACAACTCGACCTCTCGGATCCTCAAGCTCAACATCAACACGGCCGACGCCACATTCTACAACGCGGTGACGCCGACCCTATCCGGGAGATACGGCGCGAAGATTAGTTTCGTACCACCCGGGATCGGCAACCTCGCAAGGCCGCTGGTTAAGCAAGCATGCTCAGATGTCCACTACCTCGACATCCTTGGCAAGATGGAACTCGCGGGTATTCCACAAATCACGTACCCGAAAATTTTGTGTAACAACAATGCGGAACGCTTGGTGCCGGAACTCTTCTCGGTCACGGACTCTGAAAATAACCGCGCGAGCTTCAACGCCAACACGTTCTCATTCAATGACTCTACTGAAAGACGCACCAATCACCACGGCCTAGCGAATGGTGCCATCTTCTCGCAGCACGACTTCAAGTGCTGTACGCCGCTGAACAAGACCACAAAAGACCCGGCCACCTGCTGCTCAGGGTTTGGCGTAAGCGACGGACCTGACGGCACTGGCGGCCGCACGAACTTCACCTGTAAGCTCCCGGCCGGTGCGAACCTGAGCGTCTACATGAACCGTTTCGTTTCTAACGAAGGCACGGGCGCGCACCTCGACGTCAGTCCCTTGGTTGAAGCGGACTTCAATTCTCAGAGTGGCGAACCCCTCGTCACCACGCCCGTCAACGCCAAGCTCGCCGCCATCGGCCGAGAGGTCTGTGAGAACGGAACGACTCGTCGCGGGGGCGCATTTGGTGACTACGCAGCCGAGCCAGCATCGAATCTATCTCAAGGCAGCACCGTGTATGGCATCGTCGACTCGTCGAGCGACGGCGGCACCAACTCTAGTGCTGGCGGAACCGCGGCGGTGGGGTACAATGCCTTCATCCAGGGCTATCGCTGGAACCACCAGCTCTACTGCGAATAAGGACCGATCATGCGAAGTGAAAAAACTCCCTCTGAAAGCGCGGTCGAGATGCGTGAGATGGTCATGCCCAACCACACGAACCCACAAGGAACAGTCTTCGGGGGGGTTGTCATGAGTTGGATTGATATCGCTGCAGCGATGGTGGCCGCTCGCCACGCTCAACGGCCAGTGGTCACCGCTCATATCAGTGATATCGATTTCATTGCTCCAGTAAAGATGGGCCATCACGTGCACATCCTCGCCTCGATGAACTACGTCGGATCCACGTCGATGATTATCGGCGTGAAAGTTGTGTCAGAAAATCCCCTCACGGCCGAGCGCAGAACCACCACCAAGGCCTATCTGACATTTGTGGCCCTGGATGACCTAGGTAAGCCGAGTGAAGTGCCTAAGCTTTTGCCGCAAACGCCAGATGAGACTCGTCGGTTTGAAAATGCGCAGAAGCGCGCGGAGGCCAAAAAGAAGCTTAAATCTAAGCTCCGCTAGAAGAAAAGCTTTCGATTGTTTACCCGCAAAGGCACCCGCTCTTCGGGTTTACTGTAGGTGCCCGAGCGATAGCTCTTGCGACTTGGATCAAGGCTCGCTTCAATTTGATACTGCTGCATCGCCATGAACGGCTTCATTAAACCCTGCCACTCACCTTTCTCTTCTAGCCCATGCTCTGTGAGAGCATCCAAGAACTGCATGATGGATTCGATGGTCGACAAGCACATCGGATCTGGTTGCTGTTTGATGTGGAACTGACTCTGCGCCGTCGGGGTAAACATCAAACGCGGCAGATGATGAAGATTCGTTGACAGCTTTAGCATCTTCTTCGCGCAGGCCCACGTCCCATCTAACAACAGCACCACCAGCTGGCGATCACCGAGGGCCTCCGGTAAAAACTCACCCTTTGAGACGTTCAGGGCATGATCACCGGGGTACAGCAGAACGACGTAGTTGTTTGGATCTGCCAGCAGAGCATTCACACGCTTATTCTGCGTGAAGTTTTCTTCCCAGATGATTTCTGAATTGGGCAAACACGCGTGGGAAAGTTTACCTGTCGCCGCTTTCTCGCGTTTGAATTCCATGGAATGCATGAGCAGCACAAACCGTGTTCGCGTCGACAATGTTACCAGATGCTCGCACAAGCAGGCGTTGGCCGGGCGATAGCAGCCCGGACAAGTTCCTCTTCCAATCGGTGGTGGTGATAAATCTTTAAGCATCGTCTTCTTATAAGTGAGGCCCCCATGCGGGGGCCTCGTGTGTGTGTCAGGTTTCTTCCGATGTCACTCGAAAAAAGGGAAACCTGGTGCAGGATTAGGAACAGCCGGTGGTGGCGCCGCAACTGTCACACTTCATACATGCGCCGTTTCGTAGCATGGTGAAGCTCTGACAGTCTGGGCACGCTTCGCCCTCATAGCCCTTCAATTTGGCATCTTGTCGTTTTTTCATCTGGCTCATGAGTCCGGCATCAGACTCACGAGTAAATACTTTTTCTACGCTCACTTGTCCATCCGGGTGATGTGTTTCATCCATCATGGCGAGCAGAGGCTCATCCCCACTGGTCTCTCCACTGATGCGTCCCGGGCGCAGATCATCGGGCTTAATATGAACCAAGTCATGGCGGCCCAAGTACTTCATCGCAAGATCACGGAAAACATAATCAATCACCGACGTCGCCATCTTGATATTGTCATGGCCCACAACAACACCGTTGGGTTCGAACTTGGTGAAGGTAAACGCCTCCACTAATTCCTCCAACGGCACGCCGTACTGGAGTCCCAAAGAGATCGCGATGGAGAAGCAGTTCATGAGCGAGCGATAGGCCGCCCCCTCTTTGTGCATGTCGATGACAATCTCACCCAACGTGCCGTCTTGATAATCACCGGTACGTAGGTAGATCTTATGCCCACCGACATTCGCTTTCTGAGTGTAGCCGGTGCGACGATTCGGGAGTGCGCGCTTTTCAGAAACTTGTTTGTAGATAATACGCTCGACGACTTTTTGCGCCACTTGCTCAATCTTTTCGGTCTGCGAAAGATCACCGTAATCTAAAGACAGTTCTTCGAAGGCCTGGGCATTGAGCGGCTGAGAAAGTTTTGAACCATCACGATAAAGAGCGTTGGCCTTCGTGCCGAGTTCCCACGAAAGCTTGTAAGCCGCGGCGACGTCTTCCAACGTAGCTTCGAAGGCCATATTAATCGTCTTGGAGATAGCGCCAGACAAGAATGGCTGAGCGGCCGCCATCATGCGAATGTGGCCTTCGGTTGAAATCAAACGCTGGCCAATGCGACCGCACTTATTGGCGCAATCAAACACCGGCAAGTGCTCGTCCTTCAAACCAGGCGCACCTTCCACCGTCATGGTGCCGCAGACATAATCATTCAGAGCACGAATGTCTTTCTCCGCAAACCCAAGCTCCTTGAGGAGATTGAAATCTGCGGCGATGTACTTACTCTCCGCGATTTTCAGTGTCTCGCGAATGAAGTCATCCCCGAGCGCGTGGCGGTTAAACGCAAAGGTCACATCGAAGGCACTTAAGAGTGCTGACTCGACGATTTTGAGTTTCTCGTCAGTGAAGCCTTTCGCCTTGAGGCTCGTGGGATTAATCACAGGCGCACCTTCCAGTGTGCCATACCCCACAGCATAGTTAATGATCGCTTCGATCTGCTTAGGCTTGTAGCCCAAGGTCTTAAGACCGGTAGGCACGGATTGGTTGATGATTTTGAAGTAACCGCCACCGGCAAGTTTCTTGAATTTCACCATGGCGAAATCCGGCTCGATGCCAGTGGTATCGCAGTCCATCACCAGACCGATGGTTCCCGTCGGAGCAATCACGGTGGTCTGGGCATTCCTATAGCCGTGCTTTTCGCCCAAAGTAAGCGCATCATCCCAAGCTTTCTTAGCCGCTGCTGCGAGAGCCTTATCCACTGTTTTTGTTTTCAGCGGCTGCGGAAGAACCGTGAGTCCTTCATAACCTTTTTCATCATACGCGGCGCGACGGTGATTACGGATCACTCGCAACATATCCAAGCGATTATTCGAGTACGCCGGGAAAGGGCCGTGCTCTTTCGCCATGAGAGCGGACGTTTTATAAGCGACACCACCCATGAGCGCCGTGACGGCGGCGGTGAACTGGCGGCCCGTTTCTGAATCGTAGGCCAGTCCCATTTGCATCAACGTTGCGCCGATATTGGCGTAGCCCAAACCCAAAGTGCGGTAGGCAAACGAGCGTTCAGCAATTTCTTTTGAAGGGAACTGCGCCATCAATACTGAAATTTCCAAAACCACTGTCCACAACTCACAGGCATGCTCAAAGCGCGCGACATCAAACATGCCCGTGGGCGCATCCAAGAATTTAATCAAATTCAAAGACGCCAAGTTGCAGGCGGTGTCGTCGAGGAACATGTATTCACTGCAGGGGTTCGACGCATTGATGCGGCCATCTTTCGGGCACGTGTGCCACTCGTTGATGGTGTCATCGAACTGCAACCCCGGATCGGCCGACTGCCAAGCGGCGTCGGTGATCTTCGCCCACAGGTCACGGGCCTTCAGTTTTCTTATCGGCTTTCCTGTCGTACGTGCGATCAGCTCCCAATCGCCATCGGTATCAAGTAATTGGAAGAATTTATTCGGCACACGAACAGAGTTATTGGAGTTTTGTCCGGCCACCGTGGCGTAGGCCTCAGAGTTCCAGTCCGTGTCGTAGACTTCAAACTCCATGTGCTTGTACCCCTGCTTCACGAGCTCTAGGCAGCGATTCACATAGTTCATCGGAACAGCATCAAGGCTCGCGGCCTTGATGACGGCACGTAGTTTTTCATTGGTCTTAGGAGATGTGCCACTTTGAGCGGCCGTAAAGATCGCATCGATATGCTTCTTCACGATTTTTGAACCGGTGACCAGCGAAGCCACTTTGCGCTCTTCTTTCACTTTCCACAAAATAAAATCTTCGATGTCGGGATGATCTAGATCGAGGCATACCATTTTTGCCGCGCGACGAGTGGTCCCACCAGACTTAATCGCACCCGCAGCGGCATCCCCGATTTTCAGGAAGCTCATCAAACCGGAAGATGTACCGCCACCAGAGAGGCGTTCACCGGAGCCACGTAGATTGGAGAAGTTTGTGCCAGTCCCTGAGCCGTATTTAAAGAGGCGACCTTCACGGGCCCACAGGTCCATGATGCCGCCTTCATTCACTAAATCATCTTTGATACTTTGGATGAAGCAGGCGTGCGGTTGTGGACGCTCATAGGCACTCGTCGAGCGGGCGACCTTGGCGGTTTTTGGTTCGACGAACCAGTGCCCCTGGGGATCGCCTTTGATTCCGTAGGCCGAATGCAAACCGGTGTTAAACCACTGCGGTGAATTCGGAGCCGCCATTTGATTGGCGAGCATGAAGCAGAGTTCGTCTTCAAAGGTCTGCGCGTCTTTAGCGCTATCGAAGTAATCGTATTTTTCGCCCCACTGACGCCAGCACATGGCGAGACGGTTGAAGACTTGCCGTGAATCGGTTTCAGCACCTAAGAGCGGACGGCCGTGCTCATCAAGGATCGCCTCACCTTTCTCGTTGAGTTGTGGCACTCCGGTGCGGCGGCAGTATTTCTGCGCAATGATGTCCGCGGCGACCTGTGACCAAAAGCTAGGCACGGTGATGGCGGCGGCACTTCTTTTTTTGCCGTCGATCTCGCGGATCTCAGATATACGGTTTTCGAATGTGAGTCCGTGATAAGGACTCTTCCCTTCCTGGGTAAATACGCGTTTGATCTTCACACTCTCGCTCCTTGAAAATGTGTGGTGTTTTATCATTCGTTCGAAGAGCGAAGATAGAACTTATATTTAAGATTAAAGCGTCAAAGCTCGTCGCACGCAACTACATATTGTGTCGCCGACGTGTCGAATTCTTGACACGCCCCCCCTCGGAAAACATAAAAAAAGGGCCCAAACAGGGCCCTCTTTTTAATTAAAACGAAGATCAAAGAATCGGCTAAAAGCCGCTCTAGGATTAGCTATTGTGGTTCTTCAAAAGCTTTCTTTTACGCGCCAAACGCTTAAGCTTAAGGCCGCTTTTTTTGTTCTTCTTGGCTTTCTTCGGTGCCTTAGATTTTTTGAGCTTCTTCATGGAATTCTCCTTGGGACGTGACCCATAACCGGTTTACGATGTCTAAAGTATTACCCTCGGTTATAACATGGACATATTACACCGCAAAGCCATAAAGCTCATTTCTCTAGGCCTCGTCCTGGCCCCGCTCTGCGTTTATGCCAATAAGCCCTCGCTCTCCCCACTCCAGCAGCTAGAAGAGCTCTCACATAGCAACAAGGGCTGCCCTGAGAACTCCGAATGTGACGCAGAAATGGGTCAATTGCTGGATCAATGGAAACGTCTTGCTGAGCGTTGGTTAACGACGGACAAGGGACGAGCTCTCTACCCTAAGGAGCTGGCCCTCGTGACGAACAAACGAGGCTGGCCTTCAGAGTTTTATGCTCGCCCGACAATTGCGACGACTTTGGCGCCTGTGCTCCACACTTCTTCTTGTCCTCAGCATCGCAGCAAAGACCCTACGGAAACCTTGTTACGTGCCCGTGCCTTTTTGAAAGGGACCTATGACGGTCATGCCATTTTCACCAAAGGTGCCGCCGAGTTCCGCCTCAAATTAGGCGAAGCCATCTTTCTCCAGCAAGTGATTTGGCACCATTTAGATAAATCCCAAAAGACGTTCTATGTGCCGTTGGGTGAAAAGCCGATTTACGTCGATGGTGAGAACCTCGTGGCGCTGGTGGAAAGCGAAGATCTCTATGCTCTCCTGACCACGACACCGCAAGGGCAATGGACCTTCACGGCAGCGCCGGAGTCGGGTCTTTCACAGTACCACGATGGTCTAGAAGAGATCCCCTGCCCGAAGGAAGCAGTGGCGATTCCCACCGGCTTCAGCAAAACATACTGCCAAAAAATCACCCAACGCGACGGCATCGCTGCCGGGGTGGTGCAGTTATTCTGGGCCTGCCAGTAACTAGTTTGTAATACCTGTGAAGGTCGCGACGTTAACCAGCTTAGCGTTCTCACTGCAAAGAGCGTAGTTCCAATGCTCATGGCGAACCACATTGCCGGTCAGGAGCCCTGCGGCCGTGTCCACTTGGAACCTATCTACTTTTGAGACAAGAAACTGACCATCCGTTTGCTTGAGGGCCGTCTCAATGGTGACGCAGCGGACGTTGGTGTCATTGGAACAGGCACTTCCACGTGTGACCTCGTAGCGCATGGCCACGTTGCCACTGATGAGCGGCTGCGTGAGTCCTTCAATATCAGCACACAGCGCAGAGATCACCCCTGTCGAGCGTGTCTCCACTTGCGAGTTGAAATAATCTCCCGCCAGCTTGTTATACTGGAGAACGCCATTGACCAAGATCACACTGGCGCGAACCTGCGAGGTCACTTCTTCAGCACCGCAGTTACTTTGAGAGATGGTGTAATTGAAGCGGCCTGAGGAATTCACAAAATTCGTTCGCAGCGACAGTTCTTTATCGTTCAAGACAAAGCACAAGCTGGTGAGTTCCGCTTTCAAGGCAGCACTGACGGCCACAGTCGCGGCACTGAAGGTTCGTGATTCGATCGTATCCGAGCCCAGCTGAACCTCAACCTTGCCGCAACCTGCAGTCGCAAGCAAAACAAGAATCGCCAAAGCAGGATACTTCATACACTCTCCTAGAGAGAACCGGTGACCAGCTGCTGCCGCTGTTTCTTCAATTCAACAATATAACGTTGAAGTTGGAAACCCTTAACTTCGCGCAGAAGTTCCTCGTCATGACGACTAAAGCGCACTTGCGGGCCGCCCTGGACAGACTTCACGAGCAACATGGTCGAGAAGACCGGAATCTTCAAGAGCGCACGCAGGCCTTCTTGCTGCTGAAACTCCGGCTTGTCTGCAATGTAGGTCACCATGTTTTCTAACCGGAAGTAGGAATCGCTGGTGCCGTCTTCGCAGAGAACTTTCAATTCCCGGCTGAGCTTCACGGCGTGGGACTTCAGCGCGCGCGTCACGAGTTTTTTTCCGCCGGCCGTCCAAACAGGACGGGCCCCTGTTGCGGTTTTAACGTTCAGTGCCCACTCCGGGTAGTACGGCAAATGTTCGGCCGCAGGTTTTGCACCGACGACGAATGAGTTCGTCTCAGATTTTCCTTCGTCCATGACCGTCTTATCGTGATGATACTGCGGGCAACTCTTAAGTTTCGCTTCACCGCTAGCAGCATGGGCCACGTCTTGCCACTGCTGATAGAGCGCGCGGAAATAGAGACGACGCAAAGAAGGTTTGTGTTCTGCTTTCTCGATTTCTTCAGCCAGCTCTTGATCGCTGGAAGCCGGTGACCGCTCTTGCAGTCTTTGGGCACGCGCGAATACTTCTTCGCTCAGTGGATAGTTCGGCATCCCCGTGCTGAGGGCCCGTTCATCGACCTTCCAGTTTCCGGGGAGTGATTTCGGGTTTGTTTTATGGGCACAGCCCACAAAGAGAAAACTGCATGCGAGGCTTGTTACAAAAATAGACTTCACGCGACACCATCCTTGGGAAGTAGCGAAACTGGTAAAATCCCTTCGGCATCAGAGGGGAAATCTTGATTACCGGAGAAAAACGTTTCACAATGGGGCAATGAAATACTGGATGATGAAATCTGAGCCCGACGTCTTCTCTATCGATGATCTGCAAAAGAAGGGCCTGGAGCCCTGGAATGGCGTCAGAAACTACCAGGCCCGCAACTTCATGCGCGAGATGAAGCTGGGAGATAAGGTGCTGTTTTATCACTCAAACGCCAAAGAGATCGGCGTCGTGGGATTGATGGAAGTCAGTAAAGAGGCCTACCCAGACCCTACCCAATTCCTGGCCAAGTCTGAGTATTACGATCCGGCATCAAAGAAAGAAGACCCGCGCTGGAGTTTGGTGGAAGTGAAGTTCGTAGAGAAATTCCCACGCATCGTCACTTTGGAGATGCTGAAGCAGACGGCGGGTCTCGACGGTCTCCTGCTGCTCAGAAAAGGCAATCGCCTCTCCGTGACTCCAGTCGAAGCCGCTCATTTCAAAATCATTGTAGGGTTAAAAAAGTAGGGCCCCGAAGGGCCCTTAAAGAATCTTAGAGAGAAGTGTAATTTCCGTTTGTCGCGACATCTGTGTCTACTGTGACGTTGATACTTCTACGCGCTCCATCAGCTTCCACTTTGAAGGTGTAAGCACCGGGGGGAAGCACCTTATAAAACTCACCACGCTGAAAGCCGTAAGAACCGAGGGAGGCACCTTGTGCATTCAAGACTTCCACTTTGCCAGTGGCATTGCGGTTCGCGAGTTTAATGCCTGCGCCTTGGTGAACAAGTTCCATGTAGCGAATCATTGAATCGCGGTTACTCGTGTAGAAACCAGGTATGTCTTTGTAGTTAGGCCATTTACTATCAGACAACTCCACAGTGATCTGAAGATCGTTGTGCCAGATGTAGCTCCAGTCCTGCATACCGCCGTAGAGCACGTACCAGTCAGCACCATTGGTGATACCGCGAGCGAACTCACGTGACGAGCGCATCTCGGGGTTCAGGTTGGCGTACTCAAGAGAGAATTCCTGCAGCATCCCATCGAACGGATGACGATCGTATTTCGCATCCCATGGGTAGTTCGCAACGATGGCCCCGCCGTGGAAGTTCGCCGAGAGAGAAAAATTACGCGAAGCTTGGAATCCCATGATCGCTTGAGTTTCTGGCTGGCGATTAGCAGCGTTGTTCGGATCATTGCGAACAGCTTCTGGGAAGTTACGGTTCAAGTCTTGGCCAGCAGCGTTTGCACGCTGACGAAGCTCAGAGCCATCTGGGTTCATCGACGGCATGACGAAAATTTCGGTGTTGTTGATGAGGTCAGTGATGGCCGCATCTGAGCCGTACTTCTGCAACATCTCATCGACCAAACGGATGGTGAGCTCACGCCCGGTGATTTCATCACCGTGCATGCTGGAGATGTACTTGAACTCTGGCTCAACTTCATCGACGGCGACGTTGTCTGAAATTTTCAAGACGAGAAGCTCGCGCCCCTTAACTGTTTTACCGATGCTTGTGAGGCGAACAATTTGTGGGTACTTCGCAGCGAACTCTTCGAGCTTCGCTTTGATCTGCTCGTATGACGGATAGTTCGTCCAATCGATGTTCTTGCGAGCATCTTTCAGATCGTAGAAAGCGACTCCGCGTTGAGCGAGGAATTCCCCGAGTCCAGTCGGCCCGTAAACTTCGAAGCCATGAGAATCCAAGTGATCTACGGTGATGTCCGCATGACCCACGAGTTCTTTCAAAAGTGCGGGCTGTGAACCCATCACGAATAATTCTTCTTCGATTTTCGCGGCACTAGCTGCGGTTGAGACGAGCAGAGCGAGGGCAAAAGTAAGCGTTTTCATTCTCTAAACTTCCTTGGAAAGAGAGCCTTTCTACCAGACGCTACAACGTACGCAAGAGAAGGTTAAGTTGCCTGAAATAAAGACATGATTTGTAAGTATTAAAGCTGTTTAAGACTACTCAAAGAAGAACAACCGACTGCGAGTCGTCAGTAGGCCAAGTCCCTGAGAATCCTGGGCCGCATCGCCAAAGATCGCCGACTGCCCGTGGCCGAGGGGGAACTTCGCTATCACCTTTAAAGTGAGGGGGTCCACGGCCAACAACTCGCCGCCAAAAGTAGAGGCCACGATATGATCTTTCCACCACCAGAGCTGGTTCACGGCGTCTTTGCTGATGCGAGATTCTTTCATGACTTTGCCATCGGCGCCGAGGAAGACAACTTCACCGTGAGCGGTACCAAACACCAGGGTCTGCCCACGCACCAGCGGGTTCGAGAGGGCGCCGATATCATACTGGCGACGAATGGAACCATCTTGCGGATCAAGCGCTCTGAGCTGCCCTGAAGGTGATCCGGTTACCACCAGGTTATCTACCAGCACAGGGTTCAAATCGATATCAACGAATTTTTGAGTATCGACCAGCTTCTGTTCCCATAGCAACGTCCCTTCTTGCAAAGAGAGCGCTCCTGCGAACCCATCAGCGAAACCGACGATGATCTTGTTTCCGATGACAAGCGGTCGAGTGGTTCGTTGCAACGTTACCGTGACCGGAACGGCGCGACGATAGTTCCAAATGACCTTACCCGTAGCCGAGTCGAGGCAGACGATTTGATGACCACGGAGATAAATAATCAAGCGACCTTCATGAATCACAGGGGCCGACTCGATAGGAGCTCCCAGATCAATGGCATACTTCAACTCACCGCTCACCGTCTGACGAACGACTAAGCGGCCACCTTGTGTGCCGTAATAAACTTCGTCACCCTGAACCAAGGCAGGAGCTGCGATGGATTTGTTTTCCATGAAACGCCACAGCTCGCGGCCATTTTCTTCGTCCACCGCGCGGAACGACCCATCAAGCGCACCGACATAGAGCACATCTTGCGAGGAGGTCACTCCCCCATAGGTCATCGGAAGATTGCCAGGAACGTAATTGAAGTCGAGATTCTTAGCCCAGCGAACGTGGAAGAATTTTTTCTCCCGCGCGGGCGCGTGTACGCTCTTCAGCTGAGAGCATCCCGCGAGAAAGAGGCAGAAGAATACGAAAAGACGCATTACTGAGCCGCTGGGACTTGCTGCAAGTACATGCGGGCCATCTTCGCCAATTCATCGTTAGGGTAATTAGCGATGATGTAATCGAAGTTGGTTTTTGCCTTAGCATTATCGTTCTTGGCCAAGTAGAGACGACCAAGATCTAAGTAGGCCTTAGGGAGCATAACTTTATGCCCCTCAGCAATATAAGCTTCGAGAGTTTTGATCGCTTCGTCAGACTTGCCATTTTTCTCAGCAAGAGCGGCGTAAGAGTGGGCCACCAAAACGTACAACGGAGACTTTGCCCCGATAGCTGTCACGACATCCTTCAAAACACCTTCTGCCATCACTGACTCGCCCTTACCGTCGAGATAAACGGCGGTCTGCAAAGCCGTCGGCAGCATGGAAGGACTTGCTTTTAGCTCTGTCGGTAACGCTTTATATTTGGCATCGAACTCGGCCGGAGTGAGCTTCCCTGCGCGCAATTCAGCAGCGACAGTCGTTTCAAATTGGTGAACTTCAGCTGAGCGCTCTTGCGCTTTTTTATGTTGGTACTGCTTGAAGAGCAAAACACCTGATGCCCCTACGAAAGCCACCACAACGGCGGCGATGAAAGATTTCCGGTGCTCGAACATCCAGTGGCCGAAATCGGTTTTATCCAAAGTTTGTTGGAGGGTCGCTTCTGGGGCCTGTGTTGTAGCATTATTGGCCGTAGTTTCAGACATGGTCATTCCTTTGCGTGTTGATACGCTCAGAAGTGTAAAGCGACGGCCGAAACGTTGTCAAAGATCAAAAGATTCCATAGACTTTACTCATGAAGTCTAAAATTCTTTGGCTAGCTTTGGCGCTCATGACCACACAGACATGGGCGATGAATAAAACAGGGCGGATGGGCGTCGGTCTTACCAATCAATTGGTGAATGACATCCCTGCTCTCTCTATGAAAATCCAACAAAATCGTTATTTCGCTATGGGCGGGATTCTCGGATTTCGCTCGAATGAAGACACTACGACCTACGGAGCGGGGCTTAAGGTTTACCGCGTCATCTTTGAAGAAGAACTGCTGAATTTTTTTATGGCCGGCACCCTGGCCTCTCTATCCTACGAAGACGAGGGCAAATCTCGCTCGGGCTATCAGTTCGACGGGACTCTCGGCACAGAGTTCCATTTAGAGAGAATTGAAAGCATCGGCTTCAGTTTTGAGTTTGGCGTCTCCTACAACAAAGGACCTAACGGTCGCAGCTTCGAGACTCTCGGGAACAATTTCCTCAAAGCTGCCGTGCACTTCTACCTATGACACGGTGGCTACGATTTGTGCTACTGCTGGCCCTTGTGCTCCCCACAGCGGGTTTCACACAAGATACACCCGATGAGATGATGGACGACGATCTCACCATCGACGGCGATATTTTCAACGACTTCAACGAAGACCTCGAAGCTACGCAAGTGTTAGAGGATGAACGCTTCTATCGCTATGGCCGCTTTTTTCAAGCGATGGTTGGACTGGGCCTCACGACTTTTACCGGCAACCGTGGCGCGGCCTACACTGATAATCCGCCGACCTTTAACGTCTCGGTAGCATTCTTCTTGAATTTCCAGACGGCGATCATTCTTGGCATGGAGTACTCCAAGCACACCATGTTCATCGACACAAAAACGAATCTCTACCGTACTGAAATTCTCGGAGCGGTGGAGACAAGTTTCCTGCGGCCCTTCGTCGGTTTCCGTTACTACATGGACACGACTGACTTAGGCACCGCCATCACCTACTCAAATCCGCACTTCATCGCGCGCATGGAGTACTGGTACCAGACGAATAAGTTTGTGGAGCGCCGAACTATCCCGGACCAGAAAGGCGGCGGGATTG
>JAIXOY010000116.1 GCA_027486525.1 Pseudomonadota bacterium | reverse complement strand
GGTGGGAGTGAAGACGCCGGCGATGAGGCCACCCATGACGAGTACGATGAGAAACAAGGACGGCAGAGAATCGATGAAGGAGCTCAGCAGGTTGCGCGGATTCCAGGAACTGGCGTCGCCGCGAGGCATCTCCTTGCTCTTCCACGCGATCACGCCGATCACGGCGGCGGCCATCAAGAAGGCCGGCACGTAGCCGGCAACGAAGAGAGCGATCACAGAAGTTCCACCGCTGATCAGCGCGTAGAGGATGAGAGAATTCGAGGGCGGCGTGAGAAGTCCGGTGCAGCTCGAGGCGATGTTGACGGCGGCCGTGAAGGCGGGATCGTAGCCTTCTCTTTTTTGCGCCGGTGCCATGGCGCTGCCCACCGCTGCGGCACTGGCAACCGCCGAACCGGTGACGGCACCGAAGAGGAAGTTCGCCAGCACGGTGCAGTACGTGAGGCCTCCCGGCAACGGGCCCGCGACGACTTTTGCGAAGTTGATCAGGCGCCGCGCGACGCCGCCGACGTTCATGATCTGTCCGGCGAGCACAAAAAACGGAATCGCCAAAAAGCCGAAATTATCTAAGGATGAAACGAAGCTGTGGCCGATCACCTGCGCCGCCATGAGCGGATCGTAGAGCGGTAGCAGAGAGAGAAAACTGGCGAGCGCCAGACACACCGAGATCGGAACGCCGAGCACGAGGAAGACGGAGAAACTGATGCTGAGGGTGAGCATCACCGTGAGTTGCATCAGATTTCCTTCGGTGGATTGAGGAAGGGCGAAAGCGTGACGATGACACCCGCGATGGGAAGGACGATCACCACCCAGGCCGCCGACAGCTTGAGCACCGGCGTGGTCTGCCCAAGCGATAGCTTGTTCCAGAACAAGATGCTCCCGCCGACCACTATGAGTAAACCGAAGAGAACAACACATAGATCCGAGACTTCAACCAGGCGACGACGATTGTTGGGCGACGAGCGCTCACTCAAGAGATCGAAGGCGAGGTGCTCGCGCATGATGAATCCCAGCGCCGTGCCAAGCGTTCCGAGCCAGATCAACAGCAGCCGCGAGAGTTCTTCCGTCACGGTGCTCGGGTCCTTCAGCACGTAGCGAGAAAAGACCTGCCACGTGAGCACACCCAGTTGCACCACGAGAAGGGTTCCGGTGATAACTTTTAAACCGCGCTCGATCATGGCGTGCCTTTTTTAAGCAACGCCTGCGCCAGCTTCGTGATGGCGTCCCACTGCTGAGCCGCAACCAGCTCAGCAGGAAATAAATCCTGGCCGAGACCGATGCATTGAACACTCGGCAGCTGATAACTCGCGAGCTCACTGGCTTTGATGCCACCGCTCAACATCCAGCGCACATGAGGAAACGGACCTTCGAGATTTTTCAGGTAGCGCACGCCACCCATGGTGGCGACGGGAAAGAGCTTCAGGAGTTCGTGGCCTGCGTTCAGCGCCACCATCACTTCCGTCGGCGTGAGCACACCCGGAACGTACAGCGATCCTGCGCGTTTCGCGACCGCAGAAACTTCGCTGCTAAAACCGGGCGACACAAGAAACTGCGCCCCCTCTCCGATCGCCGCCTGCGCCTGCGCTCCCGTGAGCACGGTGCCGGCGCCGAGCGTGACGCCGAGACGCGCCCGCAGTTTTCCCAAGAGAGGAACGAGCGCCTCGGACATCAGCGTAACTTCTTGCAGCTTGAAGCCGCCGTGAAAGAGCGCCTCGACGACGGCTTCGACGGTGGCGGGATCTGTGAAGCGAATGACGGGCACGATGAACTGGTGTTTCAGATCTTGAGAAATGTTCATCGTTTGATGCCCTTGTAGCCGACTTCGAGGAGCTCGAAGACTTCGCTCTCGTGCAAGCGAGCGCGGTCCCCTTTGACGGAATATTTCAGCGCGCCGCTCGCGGCAGCAAAGCGCAGCCGCTCTTCGAGGCCCTGGCCCTGGAGTGTGGCGTGGATCCAGCCGGCCAGCATGGCGTCACCGACGCCGATGCGATCGGTGAGATCGACCTTGAACTGGCGCGAGGTGAGATTGCCACTCGGCGTGCGTGCCTCGACCCAGTAAGTACTTTCGAGTTTGTCGCGGTGAGGAATGAGGATGGTCTTCCCTTCCACCTCGCCGGCGTAGTGCGCGAGTTCGGCCTCGCCACACACGAGCACGTCGATGTACGGGAGCAAGGGCCTTTGGCGCTGCAAAGACGTGGGGTGATCCCACAAATTTTTTCGGAAATTCAAATCATAGGACGTGGTGAGGCCCAGGGACTTCGCCGTCTTGAGCGCCTCGAGCGCCGCCTGCGTGCACGCCGGACTCAGCCCCGCGGTTACTCCCGACGTGTGAAACCACTGCGCCCCTTTGAGAAGAGCTGCCCAATCAAGCGCGACCTGCGGTAAATGTCCCAGCACACTCTTCACGCGCGTGAGCACGCGATCACCGCGCGGGCGCGCCGCCTCTTCCAGCATGTACCAGCCCGGATCTCCGGGGGCACTGAAAGGAATGCGCACATCAACTCCCGTGTCCCGCAACCGCGACGTGATCACGCGCCCCGACTCTCCCTCGGGCAAGATCGAGATCCACGCCGCTGGTGTTCCTAGCGACACGAGGTTCGCGGCGATGTTGAGTTCGGTTCCACCGAGGTACACCTCGAGCGTGGAGGCACTCTCCCAGCGCACGCCGCGCGGAGGATTCAGACGAAAGAGCGCTTCACCAAATGTTGCGACCTGCATGCTCACCAATTGTAGAGTGTGCCGTCTTGCAGGCGATTGACCGGCAGATACGCACGTTTGTAGGGATACTTCTCCGCGAGGGCCTCGTCGAGATCGACGCCCAGGCCCGGGCCTTCGCCGGGATGGAGATAGCCGTCTTTGAAACTGTAGGTGTGCGGGAAGACCGCGTCCGTCTCGGCGGTGTGCCGCATGTACTCTTGGATCCCGAAGTTCGGGATCGAGAGATCGAAGTGCAGCGCCGCTGCCATGCTGACCGGCGAGAGATCCGTGGCGCCGTGGGAGCCCGTGCGGATGTTGTAGAGATCGGCCAGCGAGGCGATCCGGCGCATGTGCGAAATGCCGCCGGCGTGCACGATGGTGCAGCGGATGTAGTCGATCAACTGCTCCTGCATTAATTGCCGGCAGTCGTGGATGGAGTTGAACACCTCGCCCACCGCGAGCGGTGTGGTGGTGTGTTGACGGATGAGACGGAAACTCTCCGGGTTGTCGGCCACCACGGCGTCCTCGAGCCAGAACAAGCGGTACGGCTCGAGGCTCTTGCCTAGTCGCGCCGCCTCGATGGGCGTGAGGCGGTGGTGGACGTCATGGAGCAGGTGATGATCGAAGCCGAACTTGGCGCGCGCCTTCTCAAAGAGCTTCGGCACGGAGTCGAGGTACTTCTCCGTCGACCACACGTTCTCCGTCGGGAGATCGGCGTCGGCCGGTTCGTAGTACATCTTGTCTTTCGAAACGCCGTAGGTGGACTTCATCCCCGGCACGCCGGTTTGCAAGCGGATCGCCTTGTACCCGAGGCCCATGTATTTTTCCATCTCGCCAAGTGTCTCGTCGACGGTGCCGCCGTTGGCGTGGCCATAGACCATGACACCTTCGCGGCAGCGGCCCCCGAGCAGTTGGTAGAGCGGCAGGCCCGCGACCTTGGCCTTGATGTCCCACAACGCCATGTCCACCGCAGCGATCGCCGTCATCGTCACCGGACCCCGTCGCCAGTAGGCGCCACGGTAGAGGTACTGCCAGATGTCTTCGATCTGGTGCGCGTCGCGGCCGATCAAACAGGGCGCCACGTGGTCTTGCAGGTAGGAGACCACCGCCAGCTCGCGGCCATTCAACGTCGCGTCGCCGAGGCCATAGACCCCGTCATCCGTGGTGATCTTGAGAGTAATAAAATTTCTTCCGGGACAAGTCACGTTGACTCGAATGTCACGAATTTTCACGGTTCCTCTTTTGCTACAATGTGGTTCATCCTATTCTAGAATCGAGAACGACTCATTAAAAAGGAAATTCCGTGCTCCACCCTGATCGCCTCTTTCCACCGGATTCTCAGACACGCGGACTCGCCCGCGCCCTCTACGATTCCGTCAAAGATCTTCCGATCATCAGTCCCCACGGCCACACGGATCCAGCGTGGTTCGCCCTTAATGCTCCATTTCAAGACCCTTTAAGTCTACTAGTCACGCCCGATCACTACATCCTGCGCATGCTGTACTCGCAGGGTGTCGCCATGGAGAGCTTGGGCGTCGGCGCCGCGAGCGACTTCGATCCCCGCGCGGGCTGGCGCCTCTTCGCCCAGCACTACCATCTCTTCCGCGCCACTCCGACCGCACTCTGGATGAACCACGTTCTGAGCGAGATCTTCGGCATCAGCGAAACGCTTTCGGAAAAAACCGCGGACTCTATCTACGCTGCCATCCAGGCGCGCCTCGCAACAGACGCCTACCGCCCGCGCGCGCTCTTCGACCGCTTCAAGATCGAAGTGCTCGCCACCACCGACGCCGCCACAGACGACCTCGCGCACCATCAAACCATTCGCAAAGAATTCCCTCGCCGCATCATCCCGACCTTTCGGCCCGACGCGAGCGTGGACGCCGAGCACCCGGACTTCCAGCAGCACCTCGCACTCCTCGCCCAGCAGACCAACGAAAACACCGAGACCCTCGCGGGCTACTTGCACGCCCTGCGCGCACGCAGAACTTTTTTTAAGAGCCTGGGCGCCACAGCCACAGACCACGGCCACCCCACAGCACTGACCGCCGATCTCTCCACTCATCAAGCGGAGCGCTTGTTCGAACGTTTGCTGAAAGATCCCAGCGCCGCCGACGCCGAACTCTTCCGCGCGCACATGCTCACGCAGTTCGCCGGCATGTCGCTGGACGATGGCCTCACGATGCAGTTCCATCCGGGCTCGTTTCGCAACCACAACCGCGACCTCTTTTCGCGCCTAGGCCGCGACAAGGGCGCCGACATTCCCACGGCGATGGAATTCACCCGCAGCCTGAAGCCGCTGCTAGATAAGTACGGCAACGAGAAGAACTTCACGCTCATTCTCTTCACCCTCGATGAGAGCACCTACGCCCGCGAACTCGCCCCGCTGGCGGGCCACTACCCAGCACTTCGCCTGGGCCCGGCGTGGTGGTTCCACGATTCTCCCGAGGGCATGATCCGCTTCCGCGAACAAACCACCGAAACGGCGGGCCTCTACAACACCGTTGGTTTCAACGACGACACCCGCGCGTTCCTCTCCATCCCCGCGCGCCACGACGTCGCTCGTCGCATCGACTGTCGCATGCTCGCCCAGTGGGTGCTGGAACATCGCCTGAGTGAAACGGAAGCCTTCGACGTGCTCCAGGACCTCACCTACCGCCTCGTAAAGAAGGCCTATCGCCTATGAAGATGCTGCATTTGGGGTTGGGAAATTTTCACAAGGCCCACCAGGCCTGGTACGTGCAGCGGCTGAACGATCTCGCCGGTGAGCACTGGGAGATCAGCGCCTTCAGCATGCAGAAACCCGACGCCGCCCTCGAACTCGCGCGCACGAATTTTTCCTACGACGTGCTGGCGGTGCAAGACGGTCGCCGCGAAGAGCTGCGCGTGAAGAGCATCACGCAAGCGGGATTCCTCGGCAGCGATCAAGAGCTTCTGCGAGAATTGGCGCGCGATCAGGAAATGACCCTCATCACGGTGACGGTGACGGAAAAAGGCTACGCCCCCAACGCACCTGTGCTGCAGGCCCTTGATCTCATCTTGCGCGAGCGCCGCACCCCCGTGAGTATCGTGAGCTGTGATAATCTCCAGGCCAACGGAAAAAAATTAGAAGCGCTGGTGCGGGCGCACATGGGCGCAAGTTTTCCAACGTTCCCGGTGAGCTTTCCCTGCAGCATGGTGGATCGGATCGTGCCGGCGAGCCGGCCCGGGGATGCCATCAAGACAGAGCTCTTTTGCCAATGGGTGATCGAGGACGCGTTTGTAGCGCCGAGACCCGCTTTCGAAAAAGTCGGTGTGCTGTTCGTGCCCGACGTCACGCCCTTTGAATTGATGAAACTGCGGCTGCTGAACGCCGCGCACTCATTCCTTGCCTACTGGGGCTTG
This sequence comes from Pseudomonadota bacterium, assembly GCA_027486525.1. Classification (GTDB taxonomy): domain Bacteria; phylum Bdellovibrionota; class Bacteriovoracia; order Bacteriovoracales; family Bacteriovoracaceae; genus UBA6144. The sequence goes on along the minus strand of JAIXOY010000116.1, from coordinate 9,168 downwards.
AACCGTGGTTTTGAGTTTGTCCATCAGGTCATCGCAGACAATGAGGGCCGTCGGCAGCTCGAGGCGTTGTTTGCGGAGATCATTCCTCTCTTGGATTTACCGACAGGTCTCGATGCCCACGCCTACGTGCAGAAACTGCTCGCACGCTTCAATAATCCGGATCTCCCCCATCGCCTGGCGCAGATCGCCTGTGATGGCAGTGTGAAACTTCCCCAGCGGATCGTGCCAACGTTGCTCGCCGCCCTTGCGCAGGGCCGGCCGCATGTCCTGCTCGAGCAGACGGTGACGGAGTGGACTCGAGGGATGGTGCAGCTGCCAGACGAACTTTTCTCGGATCCGCTGCGGATGGTGAAGGATGAGGCCGAGTTGCGCAGGCGTATAGGTGTGTCATAAAAAACGGGCCCCCGAAGGGACCCGATTTTTTTGAGATACTTCCGAAACTTGCGTGTCTTCAGTGACTCATACATACATTCTAAGACATCTCTGGATTTTTATCTTCACGGTGCGATGGAGCTTCGGTGAAGAAATCGACACACTCATCTAGATAGCTGATTCGCTCATGGCTTCGATATTGGGAGTGGCAGCGGGCGTGGCCATGGCCTTATCCACGAGCTTTCTGCCGACGGCGTAGGCAACGTAGGTAAGAACACTGTACATGATCGATTTTCCAATTTTCATAAGTCCTCCTTGAAAGTGGTGTAGCGCCATTCCATCTTGCTTGAAATGCACACACTAAGGTTCACGGGGATTTGTAGGGGGTGTGGTGATATCGCCAAATTTCTAGATGGTCATAAATTGTATCTTTCCCTTAAACTACACCCCATGGACACGCTGACCCTCAAAGCCTATTCCGACCACGCCACTCGCCTGATCTCGTCCTATACGACGATGAAACCTCGGCGCATGTATGAGCTGGTGGCTACGTTCTTTCACAGAAACGCAGCGACGCTGGACGTGGGCTGTGGCTCAGGACGCGATCTCTCGTTCCTGCAAGGCTCAGGCTTCAAGATTGAAGGCCTGGACGCTGTGCCTGAGTTCGTCGAGCACTGCCGCAAGACAGCTCCCTCGGTGCCCATTCACCTCGATCTACTGCCTAAGCTGCCGACTCTGCCCGACGCGAAGTATGACAACGTGCTGGTGGCGGCGGTTCTCATGCATCTGCCATCGAGTGATCTGATTGAAGCGGCGATGAATCTTCTGCGCATAACCAAGCCCAACGGACGCTTAATCATCTCAACTAAGAAGCGCAAAGACGGCGCGCCGGAGCGCGATGATTGGGGGCGGTTGCATACGGAGCTTCAGCCGTTTGCACTCAAGCTGGTGTTTGAGAATGCGGGCGCTCGCTTGCTGTTTCATGAAGAGCAACCCGATGATGAGAGGAAGGATGTGGTGTGGGATAATTTTGTGTTTGAGAAAGTTAAAAATTAGTTTTTTCTTCATCACTCACGAATCGTTTGGCAATACTCTTGAGTTGGTAATAAAACCCTTGCCAACCTGCTCTCTTCGCTGTTGGTGAAAGTGGTTTGCGCACCAAGAACATATCCGGCCTTTGATACTTCTTATCTAAATAGTAAATCTTTCTATTTCTTCCATTCACCAAAACAACGAAAAGCGAGAAGTAGATTCCCGCATCCATACGCTCTTTCTGAGGGCGCCAAGCAGCTCCAAGTATAGTTTCAGGTAGGACATTCACATCTCGGACAGTAGAGGCCTTGACTTGTGCAAGAAATCCACAAAAATCACAAATGATATCAGCACACTTAAAATTGTTAGGGAGTTTTTTTAAAGTTCGTGTTTTTTGACACTTAGGACAACTCATCTTCTTTACTATGAGATCTTCGCCAAGCTGCCCTAGTTTTTGTTTCGATGTTTTCATGTCAAAAAGGTACCGCATACCTTTTTGCATTTCAAACTCGAACAATCTAGCTACCTAACCTGTTTTCAATTTCCATCTAAAGTTCTCATCACCTATCTCTAACTAAGCGTAAAAGCAGATGTATTTACATTTGTACATACTATTGCTATTCTAAGCGAGGTCGTTGTGGAATTCGATTGGGATGAAGGAAATTTGGCGAAAGTAACCTCTCGCTTTCCCATCAACGTTTTAGAGGTGTTTTTTCAGCAAGAGCTGATAGTTGTCACCGATGATGCTCACTCAGGCATCGAACCACGTCTCATCGCCATTGGCGCGGGTCACGGCGGCCGCTACATGTTTGTTTGCTACACGCTTAGAAAAGACAAAATCCGAGTCATCTCGGCCCGCTACATGAGACCTAAGGAGTACTTAAGATATGAAAAATTCAAAAAAGAAGAACTCTGATCCATTGGCCGGCGATCTCACACATCTTTTTGATCGCAAGGACTGGAAATATGTCCGTTATGAAATGAAGCCAAAAAACAAGGTGGTCACTTTGCGCATGAGTGAAGGCCTTCTCGATGCGATAAAACTTCGCGCTGAACGCGAAGGTCTCGACTACCAAAAATGGATTCGCCTTATTGTGGAAGAGAAGCTGGGACAAGCGTCCTAAATCACCCCAACCCCACCACAAATCGCCGCCACCTGCGCCTTAATACAAATCTCCGGCGTGGCCTTCGGACTGTCGGGATAGACCTCTGTGGTCGTCACATACTTGGCATCCGTGACACCGCCACACAAGAAAAGCTTACGTTTGTCGTAGTTAATCACACCCTCTTGCTCAAGCGGCTCTCCGATAATATTGCCGTTAGCATCCGGTGGCGCGATGTGAGTCACCTTCCTCACAGCATCAATAATGGCCTTCTGAAATTCCGGCGCTGGACGTGCGGTATCACCCACAACATAGAACCCATCCGGAATCTCCGAGAACTCATCTTCTTTGCCATCACGACTCGCCTTCGCTGGACGAAAGATCGTGTTATCGGTGTCGGTGGTTTCGTGCAGGTCAAAGTGCGCCAGGATGTTCGCCTTGAACGGCTCAAGTGCGCGCAAGAAGTTCGCACTCTCCTCCGCCGGACTATTCGCATGAAACGAGCGATTCGGATCGATCGCCAAATTATTCCAGCGATTGATGGTCTCATAGGCCCACGGACTGATGCAGGGAAAGCACAGAAAATTAAACTGCGAAAACTTGTGGGCCTCGTCTTTCATAAACGCCAGCGCCCCGTGCACGCCACTTGTCTCATACCCATGCACACCGCCGGTGATCAGGATCGTCGGCTTCTTCGCATCAAAGTTGGGCGACTTGATATAACAAAGTGGATAGTGGGACGGATTGATCGTGAGGGCGCCGTAGTTCACGACCTCAAAGCTCGACTTGAGAACTTCGATCTTGGTCAGCACCTCATCCGCATAGGAGCGCTGTATTTTTTGTTCTTTAAACCAAGCTGCTTTTTCTGCGGGGCCCCAGGGAGATTTCATAGTGATTCCTTTGGGGAGTAGTCTATTTCAATTTTCCCATCAGTGATGGGAAAATTGTCTTTGCTTTGCGTTGTGGCGCTCGTGGAATCAGTGACTTCTGTATTTTGGGCTCGGAGTGAGCTTTGCAGAGTGGGGTTCATGAAGAAGAACCACCTCATCGTTCCTTGGAACGGTACGCTTCGCAAGGCTACTCTCGTCGGACGACCGCACCGCTTCCGCGTCGATGTCCGCTTCGGCAACAACGTCAAAGCCGGTGCCCACTGCGTGAACCCGGGCCGCGGCGAGGGCCTCCTCCGTCGCGGATCGACGATCTGGGTCAGTCCTGCTGACAGCAAGGAGCGGGCGCTCCGGTGGACCTGGATGCTTACGCGCCGGCACCGCACGTTCGTCGGGACGAACTCCTTGACCGCGAACGACCTCGTCCACCAGCTCTTGGTCCAGAGACTCATCTTGGGCTTTCGTACCAATCGGCGGATCTCCCGCGAGGTGAGCAGCGTCCCTGGCGTGCGCCTCGACTTCGCGGTGCGACTGTCCCGATTCCGGAATCACTACTTCTAAGTGAAGAGCTGCCACCTGAAGTATCCCGATGGCTACGCCTACTTTCCCGATTCGACGACCGAACGCTCGATCAAGCACCTCCGGACCTTGCGACGCCTCGTCATGCGGGGACACCGGGCATCGCTCTTCATCACAGTCCAGCGCGCCGACATCCACGGTGTCCGCCCCAGCGAACTCCACGACCCGCGGTTCTGCCGCGAACTTCGTCGAGCCGCGAAGACCGGCGTCGAGGTACGGGCATTTAGCTTCAAGCCGACACTCGCCGGCTACGCCTACACCGGTGAAGTGCCCGTCGACCTCACCCCCTACTCTTCGGAAACCCAGCGTCGCTGGTCTCTGCTTAATCAACGGCACAGTGGCTGGAACCACTGGAACTCGACGAAAGACATTGAAGCCTAGCCCTCGAACTCAGGCCACGGAGAACTGGTCCACGACTTCGTCCGGCATCACCACGTCCTTCAGCGACGGATTTGCCATGACGGAGTGGGCGAGGTCGCGGTCCAGACTTACGACGAACGGGAGCGTCGTCGCCTGGAGCGCGTTGAGGATCATCGCATCCGAAAATCCAACGCCGATGTCGGCGCAGACGTCGATGGCGTCGTCCCAGGATGTGACTTTATTGAAAAGTACCTTCACGTCATCCTTGTGCATGCTCAGGTACGTCACGTTCAACCTCTGGAGTGCGCGAAACTCAAGATGGAGCTGTTGCTTGAGGTAGTACGCACACAACCCGCGCCACAGCGTTCTCCCCGCCTTGTCTGATTGGAAGAACACTTCTCGGATCTTCTTCAGTTCCCGATCATTGAACACTGGCTCTGCGCCTTGGTGGAGTTCGCGAGCCTGGAGTATCGACGACTGAGCTCTGATCGCCTGCCTCTTCTTCGTTGGCAACTCGCGAAATCCCGACTCCGGCTGGATGGCAGTTCGGAGACCCTCCGTCAGCAGCAGTCGACGATAGAACTCGAGGTATTCCTGCGTCGTGTTCACCGTCGAATAGAGAGCGATGTTCTGCCGCTGGAGCTTGTTCCTCACGAACTCGTAGGTTCGAGTGTGGAACCGCTTCGGCTCGTAGTTGAGCGTGATGATGACGTTCGCGTCGAGGATCGTTCCTTCCACAGGATCCCCGTTCCTGCGCTTCGCCGCCAGATACTTGTCGAACTCGGAGAAACGAATGACTTGTCCCATCGCTCCTCCTTAGAACTGAGAATCGACCGAGGGATCTGTCTTTCGCGCCACCTTCGCGCGCAGTTTTCTCTCGATATCCTCCTCTTCCAAAGCAGCTTCGCGGATGAGTTCGTTGAGGTGATTCACTTGTTCAGCTGAAGGCCGCAGCTTCCTCGCCGCATCGGATTCACGCTTAAAGGCTTCGACGTCACTGATTTTATTTCTCACTTCAGACTCCTTTGTCTTCGACAGGATTCTAGCACCGAAAATTTCCGCATAACTGTCCAGCATTACAGGTGTTTCTATAATCCCTGACGGCTCAATGAAAGAGTAAACAGCAGTCACGCAAAATCTTTTCAGAACTGAATACACTGATACTAACCCGGCACCTTTATGACGTACTCGAATGCGAGGAGACGTGAGAAAATCTTCAATATATGAAAAATGTGCTGGAGTTTGATCTATGAAGAAAAATAAAATTCAAACCACAGCTGATCTCGAAAAAGCGATTGGTCCTCTCACATTTGGACGAGTTCTTAAATCGTGGCGCCAATGCGAGGAACTATCTCAAAAAGAACTCGCCAAAAGACTTGGAGTGACCCCATCTACTCTCGCCGACCTTGAGTCGGGGCGTCGTGTTCCGAGTCTGAAGCGTGCTGAGAAAATTGCCAGGAAGATGGGAGCGATGCCTCAGCATTGGGTGCTCTTAGCGCTGCAAGATTACATCAATAAAAGTGGTGTCGATTATTCAATCAAAGTCGAAGTGGCTTAGATCCTAATTGTCCAGACAGTGTCTGGACAATTAGAGACCCTTAAATAACATCATTCTAGATTATCCAACCTGACACCTTTTCGACGAAGTCATTTTACCAACGAACAATCTCTCCCATAGACCAATTCCTCCGTGTCAGGAGTGAGTTGGTCATGCGAATGGAAGAGAAAAATAGACTATGGTTTCTGGCAGGGCCCAATGACCGCAACATTGGGTTAAATCCCTGTCAGTTTTTTAATTATGCCAGCATTCAGAAAAACTTCAACCTGGCACCTTGTGGATGATATTGCGGTCATAAGGTGCGCAGCTGAAGTAACGAGATTTAGTTCGTAGGGAAAGGCACTTTGGCACAGTCGGCTATCGGGGCCTTATTCAGCACGAAGCTATCATCACCACCCACGATGGTTTCGAGGTAGATCGTCTCGTCTTCCTCTTCGCCGCAGCCGCCCTTGAGGGTGAGGTTGTTATTCGCCACCGTGAGCTTGTCGTCCTTCAGCGCGGTGACGTACATCGCTCCCCCATCGCAGTCGACGGGGCAAATGACTTCTCCACTTGATTCAAAGCAGCTCATCGCCTGACGCAAGTTCTTGCGAGGTGCTTTCTTCTGGTTGACGAGCACTTGCATGAACTCGCCTTCGTTCGCTGTCCAGGGGCTCGTGCGTGTAAGCTTTATGGTGATCTTTTTAACGGTCTGGTTCGGGTGCCGCGCGAGGTGCGCCGCCGAATAGGAACGAGTGTAACAAGCGCCTTCTGCCGGTAAGGACCCAAACACCTCACGGATCGAAGCGGCAGAAGCTGAGGTTGAAAGAATGAGGGCGATCGCGAGGGTTTGCGCTTTCATGGAGGTCTCCTGGAGGTATTCCGGGATTTATACCGTGTTCTCGTGCCCCGAGAAAGAACCCTGTAAAAACGACAATTCCGAAGGCGAGACGCAAATCACAGGAATTCAAATAAAAACGGGCCCCCGAAGAGGCCCGATTTTTGAAAAACATCATGAAACTTTCGTCCCTCTTTGTTTTTCTATAACCATCCTAGCCCCAGACGCATTTTCGATCTTCACGCGTGCGTGTGAGTTTCGTGCATAAATCTGCACACACAACCAAAGCCTTTGTCTCCTAAGATAAGCCACCAACCCGGAGGCCTCCATGACATCATTTTGGTTACTCGGCATCGTCTTCGCTCTCACACTCTCTTTTGCGGCCATCGCCGAAACCAAACTGAGCGTCATGGGAAGCGTCAACTACAACAGTCCCGAAACCGACGACTCCGACGAAGACTCCGAGGTCGGCTACGGCGGTGGCGTGCGGGCGCTCATGGGAATTAAAGAGCAGTTTCACTTCCGCTCTGGCGCGGGTTTAGTGTCCAAGTCCTTCGGCTACGAGGGTTTTGATCTCAAATTTCTCTACCTGAACATTCCACTCACGTTCTACTGGCAGGCCTCCAATGAGATGGGTTTCTTCGGAGGTACCGCACTCAACGCGAAAATGGATTCCGACTGCGACGGCTGCACCCTGGAAGACGAAAAGTCACTGGTGTGGCCTTTGCTCATTGGTTTTGATTTCAACTTCTGCGAAAAGGTTGGCATGGAACTTTCCTACGAACACGGCATCACCGAGACCGCTAAGGATATCAAAGTCCATTCGGCGGTGGCGTCGCTGCTTTATCACTTCAAATAGGAGGGTCACATGAAAATAACAAAAATGGGTTCGGCAGAATGGAGCGGCAGTCTCAAAGAAGGCAAAGGCTCGGTCTCCACCGAATCCGGCGCTCTCGCAAATCAACCTTACGGGTTTAACACCCGCTTTGAAGGCAAGGCGGGCACTAATCCGGAAGAGCTCCTGGGCGCGGCCCATGCGGCCTGCTTCACCATGGCGCTCTCGAAAATGCTGGGAGAACTCGATCTCGCGGCCACAAAATTAGAAACCAAGGCACAGGTGACGCTGGAAAAAGTGGGCGAAGAGTTCGTGATCAATACCATTCACTTGAACGTGACCGGCCAAGTCCCTGGTGTGAGTTCAGATAAGTTTAGGGAACTCGCCTCGGCGGCGAGTGTGGGTTGTCCCGTCTCCAAGCTCTTTAAAGGTGCGCAGATTTTTCTGGAGACGCACCATCATAGTTCTTAGCTGGATTCTTCTCACCCAGCTCATCGCCCCGTCGTTGATTAAAGATCGACTCATCAAAGCCGTCCCGCGCCTCGACTTGGATTTCGTCTCGCTCTCACTCTTTGATATCTCTCGCCTCACCCTCAACGGTATCCACATCACAACCGGAACTCGCGGCATGGCCGACATTGAAGCCTCCATTCCATCTCTGACTGTGGATCTCGCCCTTAGCCCCTTGTTCGATGAACAGCTCGTGATTGAAAGCCTCACCGTCACAAAACCCGACGTCATGTACACCGACGGCGAGCTTCCGCGGGGACCGAAAACAACCAGTCCAACTCTCAACGTCGTTGTAAAAACCGCTCACGTCGAGGGAGGGCGATTCACCTACCGACGTGTGCTCTACAAAGAAGCCTCGCTCATCACACTCAATGACATCCGGCTGCAGGCCAGTGTCGACCAAGAAGTGCGGGTGAAATCAAACTTCCAAATCGAGAAGTCCGGTAACATCCAACTCAACTTCCACTTCCCTCTTAAACAAGAAAACCTCACGGCCGAGGTCCACGTCTTCATCAAAGGGCAAAACCTCGCCGATCTGAATGTCTTTTTCAAATCAAATGACGGCGTGGTCCTGAAGGGAATCATGCAGGAAGGCGTGGGACGTGTGGTGGTCAATGGCGATCAAGCAAAATCGCGAGTGAAGGCGATCTATAAGAACTTCGATGCGAAACTCGTTTCAAACGAAGACCAGGGCGGTGCGGAAGTGTTCTTCACGAACATCGGCATCGTACTCACGACGAAATCCAAGAATAAATCCAAGAAGCGCGAAGAAGTGGTCACGAAACGCCAACCCAACGAGTCCATCGTGCACTTCATCCTGACGGGTCTCAAAGTGGCGGCGCTGGAAGTGGCCTCGTCTAGCGACTAAAGTTGTGTAGCCTTCTAAACAATCTCTCCACAACCCTATGGGCATCGTCAGCGGTACACTAGAACCTATGCGTGAATCATGCCTCTGGGATTGCATCGAAACTTATCAAAGCACAACGGCCTGCTTGGCCTATTGTATGGAGCAAGGTGGCACGCATGCCGACAAAGTGCATCTCACCCTTCTGATGGAATGTGCGCACCTTTGTCAGGCCAGCGCCACACTCCTCAGTCTTCAGGGACAATTCTCG
>JAIXOY010000047.1 GCA_027486525.1 Pseudomonadota bacterium | reverse complement strand
GGCGAGCCTTCTGCGAAACGACAAGCTGAGTCTCGCAGTCCAGGCCGGGTACAACTCGATCTTCGGTCTCTCGGTCGGGAGCTACAAGCTCAAGACGAGTCCCGAATACTACGTCGGGCCGACGTTCACCCAGCGCCTCAAGGATGCGTTCCTCGACCTCACGCTCATCTACCTCCAGCAGGACAGCGAAACCTCGATCACGAAGCAGAGAGCCTCATCTCTCGCCGCGATCGTCGGGATCAGCTTCGAGGTGGGAAAATGAAAGTCCTCGCGTTGCTCCTTCTAATCCTGGCCAGCTGTAACTCTCGACAATCCGTCGTCGACGAAGGGTACGACCCGGGCGCCGAAGTCCGCGCCCCAACGATGGCGGCGATCGGGACTCAGACCACCACCGAAGACACGCCGCTGGCGGGGATCGCTGTCGTCATTGCTGACCCCGACTCCGTCCTCACTTGTGCCGGATCTTTGTCAGCGCAATCCAGCGACACCGCGGTCGTTGCCGACGCTGGCCTCGTGATCACGGGGAGCGCCCCGAACTGCCAGCTCGCCATCACCCCCGTCATGGGCGCGGCCGGATCGGCCACCATCACCCTCACGGTTACGGACGGCGTTCTCAGTTCGCAGAGAAGTTTTACCTTCATCGTCACCGCCGTGAACGGTGCGCCGACGATCAGCAACGTCGCCGACCAGACGACCAACGAAGACACCACACTTGCGGCAGTGAGCGTCGTCATCGCTGACGGGGATAGCACGCTCAACTGCGCCACTGCTTTGACTGGAACCTCGAGCAACACCGGCGTCATCGCCGACGCTGGAATCACCTTCGCCGGAACCGTGCCCAACTGCACCGTGAGCTTCGCGCCGGTCGCCAACGCCAACGGCGCAGCGACGATCACGCTCACGGTTTCTGACGGAACATTGACCGCGCAGGATACGCTCACTCTGACCGTGGCGGCGGTGAACGACGCACCGACGATCAGCGACGTCGTCGACCAGACGACCAACGAAGACACGACACTTACGGGAGTGGCCGTCGTCATCGCTGACGGAGACACCGCGCTCAGCTGTGCCAGTGCATTGTCTGGAACCTCCAGCGATACGAGCGTCATTGCCAACGCTGGGATCACCTTCGGCGGAACCGCGCCCAACTGCACAGCAAGTTTTGCACCGGTCGCCAACGCCAACGGTGCAGCGACGATCACACTCACCCTCACCGACGGTGCACTGACCGCGCAAGATACGCTCACGCTCACAGTTGCGGGCGTCAACGATGCACCGACCATCAGCGACGTCGCCAATCAAACGACTAGCGAAGACACCACGCTCACGGGCGTGGCCGTCGTCATCGCAGATGCGGAATCAGCGCTAAGCTGCGCCAGTGCACTCTCCGCTTCTTCCAGCGACACCGGTGTCATTGCCGATGCCGGGATCACCTTCGCCGGCACCGCCCCTAACTGCACTGTAAACTTTGCACCGGTCACCAATGCCAGTGGCGTGGCCACGATCACTCTCACGGCTTCAGACGGTACCTTGACCGCGCAAGATACGCTCACACTGACCGTCGCGGCCATCGACGACGTACCGACCATCAGCGACGTCGCTAACCAGACGACTAACGAAGACACCACGCTCACGGGCGTGGCCGTCGTCATCGCAGATGCGGAATCAGCGCTAAGCTGCGCCAGCGCATTGTCGGCAACCTCGAGCAACACGAGTGTCATCGCCGACGCCGCGATCACCTTCGCTGGCACCGCCCCCAACTGCACAGCAAGTTTTGCACCTGTGGCGGATGCAAATGGCACCGCCACGATCACGCTCACCGTGACCGATGGTGCGCTGACCGCCCAAGATACACTCAGTCTCACAGTGACTGCCATCAACGATGCGCCAACGATCAGCAACGTCGCCGATCAGACAACCAACGAAGACACAACTCTCACCGGTGTGGCCGTGGTCATCGCCGACACGGAGACGGCGCTCAGCTGTGCCAGTGCACTTTCCGCAACCTCAAGCAATACGGGCCTCATCGCCGACGCCGCGATCACGTTCACCGGCACCGCGCCCAACTGCACGGCCAGTTTTGCGCCGGTCGCGGATGCAAATGGCACTGCGACGATCACGCTCTCGGTTTCAGACGGAACGTTGACCGCGCAAGATACACTCACGTTGACAGTCAATGCCGTCAACGACGCTCCGACGATCTCTGCCGTTGCGAACCAAACGCTCGCGGAAGATGTGCCTTCCGCCGCAATCGCGTTCAACATTTCTGACGTCGACAACACACTCGATTGCACGACGAGTATGGCGAAGTCATCGTCGGTGACGTCAGTCATCGCGACGGCCGGCATCGCTCTCGCAGGTTCTGCTCCGAGCTGCACCGTCACACTCACGCCGGTCACCAACAGCAGCGGAACGACGACCGTCACCTTAACGGTGTCCGATGGAACCTTGACGGCCAGCACGAACTTCAACGTCACGGTGACAGCGGCGCCCGACGTACTCAGCGTGACGGAGCCGGCCAACAACACCTACGGGCTCGGAAGTTCGCTTACCTTCGAAGTCGCCTACGACACAAACGCGCTCGTCCTCGGCGTGCCACGCCTCGTGTTGAACATCGGCGGCTTCACGCGCTACGCGACCTACACGACAGGAACCGGAAGCTCGACGCTCATTTTCACCTACGTCGTCACCGCCGGAGAGACGGACGCCGATGGCATCACCGCAAATCCAATCATGGATCTCAACGGTGGGAGCATCCTCAGCGGCACCGGGGACGCCTTTCCGCTGGATCTGTCGGCGCAGCTCTCGAGCCTCACGAACGTCCTCGTGAACACGTCTCTCGCACCACCGGGCCAAGTGACCGCTGTAATCCAAACCAATCTGAGCGTCGACTCTTCGCAGGCGACCTTCACCTGGACCGCCCCCGCTCCGGGTGGCGCGCCGATCACCGAGTACCTCGTCCAGTATCGCGAGGTCGGTACCGTGCCCTTCACGACCCTCTCTCCGAACCCGACTACAGCAACGGCGACCATCTCCGGCCTCAATGTGAACACGACCTACCAGGTGCGCGTTGCCGCTTACAACGGCGTGGTCGGCCCGAGCAGTGCGCTCTTAAGCTTCACGACCTTCTTCAATCCGAAGAGCCTCGGTGCCCTCATCTGGTACGAAGCGAAGGACATCAACGGGACCGGCGTCGCTCCGACAGACGGCACGAGCATCACCACGCTAGTGGACAAGTCGGGCCGGAACAACAACGCGGCTCTCAAGGGCGGGGAGACGGCCGGGGTCATCCAAACGAATGGTGGGAGAAAAGTTCTCCGCGTCACCAATGCGAACTACCAGACGCTAAACTCTCTCGGAGAAGCGGGGAACTCGCACCTCGAAGTCTACCTCATCGCGAAGGTCAACACCGTCACGGCGTCGTTCGCCTTCTGTAACGAAAACTGCCTCAACGCCACCACCCGCTTCGGGACGCATTTCCCGTGGTCGGACAACAACGCCTACATCGACCTCCCCTTCGCGAACCGTCTTTTTACAAACTGGGGCGGCAACACGACGAACTTCTTCGCCTGGACGTTCCGTTCCTCGACGACGAGCGGCCGCGCGCTGGAGCGCAACGGCGTGAGCATCATCAATGGATCGAACCGCGCGAACTCCACGTCGCCGCTCAAGAAGTGGAACCTGTTTGGGAACCAAGGCACGACGGAAAACTGGCAGGCGGACTTCGTGGCGATCTTCATTTTCGAGAAGGTGCTCACGCCTGGCCAGCGCCAGCTCTTCTTCGACTACATCGAAACGAACTACGCCGTGGTGATGCCTTGAAGATAGCCAAAAAAAGAGCGTCCCGAAGGACGCTCTCGTGGTGTCATGAATGTTTAACTCTAAGGCTATTGCTGGGTGGCGCCGCTGGATGGAGGGCTTGATGGGGATACGTCGTCAACGAAGGTAGGCATGCCCATTGAACCGTTGCCGATGGCATTATTCGAAGCCTTGTTCTTGCAGTAGTACTTCTGTAAGCGGTTTGAGAGATGAGGAAAACCAACTTCTTCGTATTTGCGTGGAGGAGTGCTTTGTGCAATGTAAGCGCTAGCAGCCAGATCACTTTTCGGAGAAATCCCCACTTGGTTTTTTAAACTGATTGTGGGGTGCAACACATTGGTGCCGACACCAGAAACTGTGAGTATGTTTCCGATCAGCTTAGCTTTGTTTAAAAATGCTGTAGCCTCGTTGACGTTGTCATTTGGAGTCACGACACTCTTCAGGAAACAACGCTCATAGGGCACCGGTGTCTGTTCACAAATGTAAATTGGAAAATCCCCGTATTTCACGAGCTGAAGCGTAATGTCGTCTGTGTTTGGTACAGATTGCACATTTGTTATGGCGTAGGATCTAGCTTGCCATACGTATAAGTCTAGATTGGTACCCGGATAATCGAATGAACCCGGACCAATCACTGGAGATCCCGCTGCGACACCCGCCATCTGATCGCTGGCCATAGGGCCCGCATCTTTTTTGCAGCTGTAGTCCACCGCAAAAGCGTTAAAGGAAAGTAAAAGGCCCAAAAGAATTTTCATAGCATCCCCGTTATGAGTTTCCTCCCTATCGTCAAGATGACTAAATCCCTTTAGTTTGTGGCCGGGAATTGAGCCCGGATACCTTATTCCCGCAAGATACCCATGCTTGCTTGAGCAATTTGCTGATCCTCAGCGGCCTTCGCCCGGATGCTCATTTCGTTTTTCACGCCTCGCACTCCCATGAGATGACCGACGGCTTTTTCAGCGGCCTGGCACTGGTAGTCCCACTCGATTTCACCTCGCAAGGTGATCCAGCCATTCTGGACAGTGACCTTCACTTCATGCGGAACGGAGAAGTTCCACTCCACGGCATTGCGAGCCGCATTGGCGAGATCCTCATCCGTTCTATTATAAGCTTCCATCAACCTCACCTTCGAATCAACGTAGTCAGTGACCTTAACTCAATTCCTCTTCTCTAAGTGTGGCTCTCTTATGTTAATTTAAACACAACTGTTGGCGCAGAAAGTTTTAGACTATGTCCTCGGAGGCACTATGATCAAAATCGATAAGAGCACATGGTTACTTGAAAGCTTCGCCAAGGTCGTGAAGCAAGACGATCTCATTCGTCAGCCCTTGGAAAACTACCCTGTCCTAACTAACAAAGAAAAAGACCAGCTTCGCCAAACACAAGTCTTCATCGACGAGATCGTGCAAGTCCTCGGGACCCACGAAGGTTTCAGTCTTGTGAGAAAGTTTGAGCAAACGCTGGGTTGGATTCGATCGGGTCACCTTGCGCCGTCTGAGCAGACCAATCTCATCATTCCCAGAATCGCCCCGACGAATGCGGTGGATTTCTTTGAGCACTGGAAAGGAACTGTTTACGAATTTGGCGGACTCTCCAAAGACGGCATCGACTGCTCGGGCTTCACGCAGCTCTACTACCTCGGCATCCACAACACGGTCATTCCGAAGAACTCCCGTGACCAACGCAAGCTCGGCCAGACCACAACTCTCGAACACATCCAAGATCATGATTTAATTTTCTGCCGGCCCTACGCCGAGATGACGTCCCATCACGTGGCGATTTTTTTCGGGAAGCAAGTTTGGCACTCCCGGCGCAAGGGCGGCGTGGTTTGCCAGACGGTGGAAGAATTTCTCAAAGAGTTTCAAGTGGAAGATGTTCGAAGATTCTAATCAGCACTTTTACGGTAATAACCTTTGATCGCGCCAATCTGCTTCTCATTCAAACCCAGTACATAGGTTTTGAGTACCAGAAACCGATACAAGATTTCCGCTGAAATTTGACGTGCTTTGGGACTGTTAATATATAGCAGGAGCAAAACTAATCCAAACTCTGTGATGTCAACTTTACGCTCTTCCCTTTCTTTCCCTTTCGCACCCGCAAGATATACCGTTTCTATTATGTTTTGATCTAATTGATAAACCGTATTATGTGATAGCTCTGATCGACATTTGTTTATTGCCCTTAGAATGTTGTCGTGTCTCTGATCGAATTTCTTTGCAAGCGTTAACGAATCAGTAACTGGACCAAACGGTGTGTCTCTAACCCAAACATCCCCCATCATATAGCTATTCACCAAAACCTTGAGACGTGGTGGCTTGGTTGCAAAAGGGATTTCTATGTTGAACTTCGTTTTCATTTTCACTCCAATAATATGAATCTTGATTCACCTCAAATTTGAGGTGAATCATTATGTGCTCAATATCATTGGACTATCTTAATGCTTTCGAAGTTGTGAAGAATTGCTTTACCAGAGCTTGATTAAGTTCAATGCCGAAACGGATTATCTAGCCGCTTCCAACGCCTTCCTCGCATTCACCACCTGCCGGCTCCGCACGAAACCATCGAACTCTGGCACGTCGGTACCGTTTTCCATGATGAGTGCTCTGACTTCACTCGCAGCGAGACTACGGTTCACGCCCTTGACCACAGCGACGAGTCCGGAAACCACCGGCGACGCCATCGACGTTCCGCTCATGCGATCATAGATGGCGTGGGTGTTGGTGCATTTGGTGGTGCAGTTGCCAGGCACCGTCGACAAGAGACCGGTGTTGTCGCCCCCCGGTGCGGCCACATGCACGCTACGACCTCCGAAGTTTGAATACCTCGTTAGTTGATTCGAACCGTCGACGGAAGCCACGGCGATCATGTTGTCGCTTTCAATGCTCGCGGGCCAGATCGGTTGGTCATCGTTGCAATCACCAATTCCGTCTGTTCCACCGTTACCTGCCGCCGCCACGATGACGATGTTGCGATCATTGGCGAGACGGATGTGGCCGATCATTTCGTCGAGCGCACTGCCGATCTGAGCTGCGCCCGAGCCACCGAGAGAAAGATTAATCACGTCCGCGCCATTCTCAATGGCGTAGAGGATGCCGGCGGTGATGGTGCCGAGGTCGCCGTTTCCACGACTGCCGAGGACTTTCACAGGGAGGATCTTCGCTTGCGGAGCCACGCCACTCAAAGTCCCCGCCGCAAGGCCCGCCACGTGCGTGCCGTGGCCATTGTCGTCGACCGGATAGGCGTCGTGGTTGTAGAAATCCCAGCCGGCGAAGTCGTCACTGAAACCGTTGCCATCTTCATCGCGACCGTTCGCCGCTGGGCCATGACCATCGCGCGAGTTCGTGCGGATGTTCGGACTCAAGTGCGGATGGTTGTAGTGCACGCCGGAGTCCACCACGGCAATCACAATACCTGCACCACGTGAGCCGGCCGGAAGATCGAAGGCATCAATTTGTGTGAGGTACGGAAAGTAGCTCGTCATCGAACTGTCGCGATACTGCGGAGTCACGCCACCGACGTAGGGGAAGTTTCCGAGATTGGCCGAAGCGCTAAAACCATTTTCTACGAGGTTTTCATAAACCTGATTGGCGCGAAGTTTCGCCCGCGGGAGTTCGACCTTCAGATCTTCAGAAGGAATGTCGTAGAATTCAATCAGACCTTTGTTCTCATTGAGTACTCGAAAGGATCCTCCGAGTTTCTCCGCCGTACTGGCCGCCTGCAATTTCGTCGTGCAACTCGCGATGATCCCCGCCTGGGTCTGATCAGCGGGAGCGCCGAACTTCTCGCCGCCTCCACCACTCTTTCCACAGGCCACAGCGAGTAGCAAAATTCCCCAAGACATCCGTTTCATGGGCCCCTACTTTGTTTGAGCAAATCCTTTGCTCATGGCCTCTTTTGCAACAAACATACCGGCCCAGAGCCTTCTCAAATCAACGAGATGCGCTCGTGCAAGATGGCCCCGGTGTCACCTTGCGAGGAAAAAAGAACACTGAGTACAAAACTCAGGTACTGCATGAAGAGAGATTTATGATTGTCGCCTAGGTCGCCTAGCCTCAGCGTGCGACCATGTTCTATGGTCTACCTCCTTCTCTCTCTCTTCCTCTCTCTCTCCGTCTTCGCGCAAGAAGCTCAGGAACCACGCCTGCGGTTTCTCGATGTGTTCACAAAAATCCCAGAAACCGGAAAAGACACTCTCCAAACTAGTTTTTCCAAAGAAGCGATTCCCGGCTGGCTCGCCGTCTTAGGGAGCACGGCCGTGCTCTACGAATACGATGAGAAACTCTACTCTTATTCGCAAAAGAAAGGACGCGATTGGCATATCGGGAATCGCGACAACACCAAACCTATACTCCAGGCCTATGGTCACGAGCTCGTGCGTCTCCCAACGGACACAGGGTCGGCGTTGTATTTTCTGGGAGATGGTTGGTTGCACTTCTCTATCGCAGCTTCAGTCTACGGTTATGGTCACTTCACCGACAGCTCCTACGATGCCAACACCGGGATCATGCTGATGCACGGAATGGTGGTCTCAACTCTCTTCAATCAAACACTCAAGCGATCTTTCGGTCGTGAAAGCCCAGAAGTGAAAACGCAAGAGCGCGGCGCTTGGCGACCTTTCCCATCATTCAATGCATACAACAATCGCACCGCGAACTACGATGCCATGCCAAGCGGTCATGTCATGACCGCCACCATGACTTTCACAATTCTCGCGGAACGTTATCCTGCCTATAAGGTCCCCATCTATTCGGTGGGCGGTGTGTGGGCCAGTGCTCTGATGTTTGAGATGATGAACAATGGCGTTCACTGGGCCAGCGACTACCCACTCGGGATTGCCATGGGCTGGGTCATTGGCCGTGCGTCTACGCGCATGATCTCACGAGCAGGTAAAGACAAGATTGAATCAACGGATTGGAACTTTCTTCCAATGATCAATGGAACGAGTGGTATCATCGCTAGTAGGAATTTTTAAATGAAACTATGCCTTATACTCCTGATCTCCGTTTTCTCGCAGCAAGCAATGGCCTGGGGCTGGAGCGACTTCAAGCAAGAAGCGGCCTCTCCTGTGAAAGATAAAACAGCGAGGACAATCCTCTTCGCGGGTACGGCGCTTACCATCGCCTCCATCATTTTCGAAGAAGAGCTCGACCGCTCCCATGATAAGGTCGTGGACAACAAACCCCTCGGCGATTTTTCTCTCTACGGTGACATGGCCGGGCAGCTCATTCCCAACGTGGCCTATGTTTTAGGTCAATCTTTTTCCCACTGGAGCGGGAATGAAAAAGCTTCGACGCGCGCGATGGGGATGTTCAAGGCCACGGCCTATGCGGCCAGCGTAGCGACGGTCTTGAAGTATTCTGTTCGTGAGCCTCGCCCCAATGAACATAAAGACAAAAACTCATTTCCTTCCGGCCACTCGACGACGGCGTTTGCCTTCGGTGGCTATGTGATGGCCGAACATGGTTGGCAGTGGGGTGTGCCGGCCCTGGCGTTAGCCTCGCTCACGGGCATCAGCCGCGTGAATGACAATCGCCACCGCGTGCATGACGTGCTCGCAGGAACGACCATTGGTCTTGCCTATGCGTTTGGCATCGCAGGTTTGCAGGGAAAAGACACTGTTTCAAGTTATCAGTTGATTCCGCTCTACGATGCAGACACCAAAGGTGTGGCGCTGACATGTAGCTACTGAGCTCGCTTTTTTTCTAAATCGAGTAACGGATCCGGGAGATTTTGATCTGCGCGTTCAGACTTATCCCAGGTCGGGGGATTCGCGTTGGAGTATTGCTTCTCGCTTCCATCGGTACCGATGCGAGAAGCAATCTCGATGAGTCTTTTCCGAATGCTCTTTTTCAAATTTTTGGAGGATACATGTCGTCTTCCATGCCGAACTCGGCAAGGCGCTGACTCGGCAAGTACGGATTGTCGATCTTCTCACCAGTCAATTCATCCTCCCACTCTTCTTCTTCGCCTTGCGGAGAAGAATTCTGCTCTTCTTCTTGCAGCTGTTCGCCTTCGTTCGGTTCCGCTTGGGGGGGAAGGGAGATCTCTTCATCTTCGCGCTCACTCGGCTTCATGTCTTGCGTCGGTGGATACTTCGGCTTGAGGATGTCGTCGGAAGATTCGTGTTTTTTATGGTTCATATGATTCTCCTGTTGAGGTTCACGTTTGAGCACGTCTCATCATAGAGAAACGTCACGAAAGTGAGTCAGAGCTTCATGTGGTCATTGTGCTGATTTCTGCAAGAACGCGGTAAGCTCCGGAAAAACCTTACTGACTTTTTTCAGCAAATAATCTCGGTAGTTCCCTTCGAACACATAGAGATCCGTTTTATCCCAACGCTCTGCCATGCGATCAGGCAAACCATTGAGGTTGGGAAGAGGAAGAATCGGTGCACTAAAACCCGGATCAAAAAAGAAGGGATAAGAGTAGCGCTCGCGACCGGAGGTGTTGCGGACGCGATGGGGCGTCGAACGATAGCGCCCCTGGGTGAGGTAATCGAGCATGTCACCGATGTTGCAAACAAACGTATCCGCGAGAGGTGGAACCGCGATCCAACCTGATTTGGCGTGGACCTCGAGACCACCGCAGTCGTCTTGTTTAAGAATGGTGAGAAGGCCGTAGTCCGTATGCGTGCCCACGCCCCAGGGGTGAGTTTTTACATTCTCTTCAGTTGAGGGTGGATAATGAAATACGCGAAAGAGCAGCGTGGGATCGCTGGTATAGTGTTGCTGAAAATAATCGGGAGCGAGTCCGAGGCTAAGGGAAACGAGCCGCATCACCCGATGACTGAGTTTCGTCATCGCATACATGTACTCCAAAACCGTTTCGCGATAGTGCGGTATCTCGGGAAAGAGGTTCGCGCCGTGAAGCGGTCGTGAATCGCTCGGAGAAAGTTCCGACCCAAAGTAGAGACCTTCTTTAAGATCAGGCTTCCCCGAGGTCAGCTCTCCACCCACGGGGAAAAATCCTCGCCAGGCCTTGCCGCCCTTGCTCATGGCGATCTGCATCTTGGTGGCTTCGTCTAAAGCAAAGAATCTCTGACTCAACTCTTCGAGCCGCTGCTGAAGCGGTAAAGAAACGCCGTGGTGTGTAATGCAGAAAAAGCCATGCTCGCTGCAGGCCTGGCCAATCAGGGCCGCTGTGATTTTTTCATCCTGCGAGAGATCGATGACCGGAATGTTCATCTTTGTATTATAATTGAAACTAGCAAAGGATGCGACATGAAGATTCTCGTGATCGGCGGCACACGCTTCTTTGGAAAACGCCTGGTGCACAACCTTATTAAGAGTGGCCATCAAGTCACGATTCTCACGCGGGGAAACACCGTTGATGATTTCGGGGCGTCGGTCCAACGGCTCAAAGGTGATCGCACAGACGCCCAACAACTTAAATCTCTCATCAAAGAAAACTACGACAGTGTCGTCGACCAAATGTGCATGACGGCGGCAGACGCACACGCGTCGATAGAAGCTTTCCGGGGGCGCATCGGGCAGTATGTCATGACCTCGACTCTATCAGTGTACGATGCGGATGCTGCGCTCCTTGAAACCGATTGGATGGCCGAAGATTATAAAGCGGGCGAAGCTAGTCATCCTTATCAAGAAGGCAAGCGAGCCGCTGAGCACGCTCTTCTTTCGGCTCCGTTTCCAGTGGCGAGCATGCGCATTCCCATCGTATTGGGCACAGATGATTACACGCGACGCTTGCATATGCACATCGAGCATGTGGCTCAAGAGAAAGCGCTGTCGTTTCCTAATCTCGTAGCCGAGTTTTCTTACGTGCGGGCCGAAGACGCCGCCGGGGCTTTGCAATGGATGGTGGAAAGCGGTCAAAAGGATGTGTTTAACATTAGCGCGGCTGACAATTGGTCGAATCGTGAGTTGGTGTCGCAGATTGAAAACGTCGTGGGGAAAAAAGCACTCTTCGCAGAAGACGGAACACCCTCTCCATTTGGCATCGAGCGTGACTACTACATGGATGTAAGCAAAGCAGCTAAAGCGGGTTTTAAGGCGCAAGACCTTATGCTCTGGCTACCGCAGTTGATTGCCCAACTCTCGCTCCTGAGGGGCTAAAAAAATTAGGTTTTCCAGATCACGCGGCACCAACCGGAGCCACCAGCGCCGCCGTTGCCCGACGTAGCGTCCCAGGCGCCACCACCGCCGCCGCCTCCGGCACCGGAGTTAGCTGCGGCATTACCGCCATTGGTTGCGTTGGTTCCAAAAGTTCCACCATTGCCACCATTTCCGCCGGCCAACCGACCACCACCACCTCCGGCCCCACGGCCCCCGCCCTGTGTACAACCACCGGCATTGGACCCCACGGCTCCACCGGCTCCGTAGAGCGCGCCACCGATGGTCGCGGCACATCTCGACGCAGTTCCACCTTGTGCGGATTGGCTCGCGAGTCCCCCTTCTCCGCTGTTTCCTCCAAGCGCAGTGGCAGTTCCCGATGAGTTAAGCGATTCTCCGCCAGCACCACCCAAGCCACCTGAGGCGAATAGGAGACTTCCAAATGTACTCGCCGTGCCGTTTCCACCAACTGTTGAGGTACCACCAGCGCCGCCGGTCCCGATAGTCACAGCGACGTTACCAGTGACAGCGATGTTTTCTAGCTTCACATAGACTCCGGACGATCCGCCTCCTCCGCCGGTGCCATGGAAATTCGACGCACTCGGGGAAGCGCCACGCCCCCCTCCCCCGCCACCACCGATGCATTCCACATCGACGAAATTCACACTCGCAGGCCTTGTCCAGGTTCCCGACGCCGTGAATTCTTGTGTGTTGATCGTTCCGCCACTACTTGAAGGGAAAAACTGCGTCAGGTTCGACGCAGTGGCAGTGGTTGATAGCATCAAGAGAAAAATGAACTTCATGATTTCAATTCCAGTTAAACTTTATGCGATTTCCAAATCTCGCTCACCATCTGACGTAGATGGCACCTGCGGTTCCCGCGGTGCCGTTCGTGCTTGAGCCAGCCGTACCGTCTGTGTTAATTCTCAACCTTTGGCCACTTCCGCCTGTTCCATACTCGGTCGTCGAGCTCGTGACGGAACGAAAGAGGTCAAATCTAAATCCTCGGCCACCACCGCCACCATTACCAACTCTTGGAGGACCTGCCGATGAAGAACCGCCACCGCCACCACCAGTATGAACTGGATAGGTCACGTAGGCTCCGGAGGTCGAAGGAATACTCACAGTGCAGGTGGTGCAGTCCCCTCCTGAGCTCCCAGCAACCGAGGAACCATTAGCTCTTATGAACCCGCCCTCACCGCCCCCATTAAGAGCGCCTGAGGTAGAACAGACAGAATTGAAACAGCTCTCTGTTCCGTCCACAGAGTAGGCTCCACCCGAGCCGACTTCAACAGGTATCGAAGCCCCGGCAGTCACACTCATGTTGTAAATAACAAATACCCTTCCCGAACTACCACCATATCCACCCTTCACATCACCACCGGCAATGTAATTTCCCGTACCCAGACGACCGCCGTTCCCACCCCCCACTAAGATCACGTCCACGCGGGTGACACCCGCAGGAACGGTCCAGCTAGTGCCCGACGTGATGAAGGCTTCTCCACTCACAGCACCAGACCCACCACTCGAGGGGAAAAATTGAATCAGGTTGGACGCATTCACGAGCGTTGGCAGCAGCAGAAAAATTAAAAACTTCATTTAATTCTCCAACCGTAAGTTGCGTTGGAGTACACAAGTTCAAACGAGATGTTCTGGCTCGACACGGTCATGTCTTCCGTGAGGCCCATGACCCTGAGGCCGTTGCGGGCGATGGTGAGGGCGTTGGTAGCGAACGTTCCCGCGACGTCGATGATCGCAATGGTGTCACCGAGCGACGCAGAAGCTGGCAAGGTGACCGTGACCGCACCGCCGGAGGTGTCGACCATCAAGCGGTCCCCCACCGACGCCGTGTACGCCGAAGTCTTGATCGACCACGCGCTTCCGCTGGCGGGAGCCGTCCAGCTTGCCACGCCGTTGGCGTCGGAGGTGAGAACTTTTCCGGCGCCCTGGTTGCCGTCGGTAATTTTCAGTGTCAAGCCACTCGTGCCGCTAATGTCGAGCTTCGCAGCTGGAGCGAGCACGCCGATGCCGACATTGCCCGAAGAATCGATACGAAGTCTCTCGTAAGTTACGCCAGCGTTGTTAGTTGAAAATGTAAGAATACTTCCACTCGCGTTACCGGCAAGGACCCGACCCACGTTGGTTCCACTTGACCAATCAAGGAACACCCCTCCCCTCGCTGTGTCACTGGCAACCCCACTAACTCGGAGAGCGCCACCACTGACCTGAAGAATTTCTGTAGGGAGAGCTGTGCCGACACCGACGTTACCGCCAGCGGTAGCAAGCAACACGTCACCCTTCGAAGCATTCGAGGTTCCGTCGATGAGAATGTCGCCACCCGCTGATGAGCTGCCGTAGAGCTGAGGAATGAAGCCGTTCACGCCGACGCTGAGGTTCGTCGCCGCGTTCACCGAGCCGCCGGAGAAGATGCTTCCGCCGACTCCCACTCCACCGGTGACCACCAACGCGCCACTTCCCGCACTCACAGATGAGGTTCCGGCGGTCACGTTCACAGAACCGGAAAGGAGGTTCGGCGCGAGTTCGATGTTGCCCGATGAATTAGAAATGCTCGACGTACTCGTGAACGCGCCCGAGCTCGAGGTGAGAGGTACGGTGTAGCGAGTAGTGCCGATGGTGAAAGATAGATTCGTGCCGTCGTACTCCATCGCGCCGTTTTCCGGCGTGGTCATGACAGGGCCAGCGGTGAACTTCAAAGGGGCCGTGTTCGCAGCGGTGGTTCCGGCCTTGAGATGGAGAGCTGCCGTTGGAGCCGTGACGCCGATGCCGACGTTGCCAGTATCGGCAATCGACATAAAATTATTCCATGTTGCTGAGTTCGATCGACCTTGAAAGCGTAAGAACGTCCCTCCGCCCGGATCATCTCCCGCAATTTTGAATCCGTAGCCATTACCGGCGATAGAAGTGACATACTCGATAGAGTTGTTATCGCCACCGAGAGCGATACCTGACGTCGACTGAACTCCAGTTGAACTACCGATAGTTAACCTTGCGGTAGGCTCCGCCGTTCCGATACCAATTTTGCCTTCCGAAGTGATCCGGAGTCGTTCGACACCCACCGTGGTGCCGATCGGAGACGTGTTGAACACGAGATGTGAGCCTTGCGCCGTCGAAGTAAAATTCTCGGCGGCTATCGAATAGATCGCACCTCTAGCGCTCGACGAAAAATTTGTCCCATCGTGGCCACGGAAATTTAAGTTACCAAGAACCTCACCGTTGAGAATTGCTGCAGGAGCAGCCTCAGTGCCATTCGCGCGGCGAATCGAAAGGCGTGTCACATCGCCATAGGATGTCGCCGAAAACGCCAAGTTCGTTGAGGCCGGCGTCGCCCAGACTTTGTTTAGTTCTAGAACCGCAGACGGCGACGTTGTGCCGATGCCGACGTTCCCCGTGGTGCGATAGACGTTTCCGCTACCCGCCGTCCATTGCCCGCCCGCTTGCACTGCTGCAATCGACCCTTCTAATTTAGCCAATGCTTCCAGCAGCGTATCCGTCGCGGCAATCGGAAGGGC
>JAIXOY010000125.1 GCA_027486525.1 Pseudomonadota bacterium | reverse complement strand
GTCCTACGCGTGATGGGTAAAAAAAGTGCGGAGCTGAAAGATCTCTTCGAAGTGGTGCCGTCGCACGTCGTGATCCACCGAGATAATTTGTTTTTGCCGAAGGATTAGTCATGAGCACACGCGAACTCGCCCAGCTTGCTAAAATCGCCGCGGGCCAACTCCCCGCTTGTTCAGAGGCCGATCGCCAAGAAGCTTTGCGAGCCATCGCCGTGGCTTTGCGCACGGGCACGGATGACTTGATGGCGGAGAATTTCAAAGACGTCACCGCCGCTCGTGCGGCCGGACTTGGTAGCGCGCTGATCGATCGCCTCGCTCTGGGCGTAAAACAAATTGAAGCCATGGCGCGGGCCTGCGAAGAAATCGCGGCGGCCCCGCAAGTGGTGGGCATGATCGTGGAAGAGCAAAAGCGCAGCGACGGTTTGCTCATCCAAAAGCAGCGCATCCCCTTGGGTGTCATTGGGATGATCTTTGAGTCACGCCCGAACGTCGTGATCGATGGCGCGGCCCTGGCGATTAAGTCCGGGAACGCGATTATTCTTAAGGGTGGCAAAGAAGCCCAGCACTCCAATGCGTGGTTGGCCAAAGCTGTCGCGAAAAGCATCCAAGGAATTTTACCCAACAACAGTGTCACACTGATCGAGACGCGCGATGAAGTGACCGAGCTTTTAAAACTCCGTGAGTACATCGATTTGATGGTTCCGCGCGGAGGCGAAAAGCTCATTAAGTATGTGCGCGAAAATGCCACCATGCCCGTGGTCGCCCACGACCGCGGTTTGTGTCATCTCTACATCCATAGCGATGCGGACGTGACCCAGGTGCAAGCCGTCGTGCTGAATGCCAAGGTTCAGCGCCCCAGTGCCTGCAATGCCATGGAGACCTTATTAGTCCATAGAGATTTTCCGGTTGATGCATTGATCGCAACGCTGACAGCGTTGCGCCAGCAAAACGTCGAGATTCACGGATGTCCTCGCTCGCAAAAATTGATCGCTGGGATCCAGTCGGCCTTGGAGGCCGATTTCAACACCGAATGGCTGGACTATAAGATGTCGCTGAAAATCGTGGACAGTGCGGATGAGGCGCTTAAGCATATTCAAACCCACGGCACGCAACACACCGAGGCCGTTCTGACGAAAAATCCGCAGCTCATTGAGCAGTTTTTGAATGGAATCGACGCTTCGTGCCTCGCCATTAACGCATCTACCCGCTTTAATGACGGCGGTGAGTTGGGACTGGGCGCAGAGCTCGGGATTTCCACCTCGAAGCTCCACGCCTACGGGCCCATGGGAGCAAAAGAAATGACCACCACCCGCTTCATCGTACGCGGAGATGGACACGTAAGGATTTAAGTCATGCCAAGTTTTGATCTCGTCTCACGCATGGACTCCATGGAGCTGCAGAACGCTCTTTTGACCACTGAGAAAACCATTCTCGGGCGCTTCGATTTCAAAGGCTCCGAAGCCACCGCGGAGTACAAAGAAAAAGACAAGATCATCGAGATCCGTGCCGAGGATGAAACCAAAGTGAAAGCTGTGCGCGACATTCTCATGACCAACATGGGAAAACGCGGTTTAGGTTTGAAAGGCTTAGAGGAATCCCCTATTGAACCGACCGGCATGAAGATGAAGAAGATGACCATCAAGATGGTCAGCGGCATCGACAAAGAGAAAGCGAAGATCATCAACAAGCTGCTCAAGGAAGCCGGCTCGAAGGTGAAGTCGCAGTACATGGATGAGAAGTTTCGTCTCGAATCAAAAAACATTGATGAGCTGCAGGCAGCTTTTCACATGCTCCGAACCAGCAAAGAATTAAACATCGATCTCCAGATGGAGAACATGAAAAGGTAGTTATGACATTACAAGAGCAGATCAACAACGACATGAAAGAAGCCATGAAAAGCAAAGACGCTGTGAAACTCGCAGCGATCCGCATGCTCAAGGCCGCCTTTATCCACAACAACACCGCTGCGAAACCGACGGATGATCTTTCAGTGGCCATCGCGCACGTCAAAAAGCTACAGGACTCGCTGGAGATGTTCCCGGCCGGTTCCGCGCAACGCCTCGAGACGGAAGCGGAAATCAATGCGCTCAAAGGCTACTTGCCGGCGGCCATGTCAGAAGCTGATGTAGTGGCGTTGATCAATGACATCAAAGCGAAGGGTGCCAAAGACATGGGCGCCTTGATGAAAGAATTGCAGCCGCAGATCAAAGGGCGCTTCGATGGCAAGCGGGCCAGCGACTTGGTGAAGGCTGCGCTCACTTAATGACCGTTCACCGACTCCCGCTGAAAGTTATCGAAGGTGAACTGGGCTCGGCGCAGTTTCACGTCTCTGCGGACTTTGACGGCCATGCCGAAGACTTTCATTTAGACACGGGGGCCACGTATACTTCCGTGGCTTTCTCCCCCGTGACCGCATCCTATCCCGTCACCGGTTCGACGAAAAGAATGAGCGCCTCTGGCCGAGAAAAGACGGAAGAAAAAATCACTCTTCGCGAGTTTCGTCTAGGACCGATCGCAAGGACCCATTTCTCCGTACCTCGTTACTCTCAAGAAAATAACCAAAGCAACCGCCTCGGCATGAATGTGCTCGCCGGGGCGCATGTGTGCGTTGATCTCGTCGACTGGCAGCTTCGCTTCGACGAGGCGTTTGTGGGATCTCACTTCCCCATCCATGCCTACGTTGGTGATACCTTCGCGATCGATTTTAGACTATCGGGCCAGGATGTCCGGGGCCTGTGGGACACCGGC
The DNA here is from genome assembly GCA_027486525.1 of Pseudomonadota bacterium. Taxonomy (GTDB): domain Bacteria; phylum Bdellovibrionota; class Bacteriovoracia; order Bacteriovoracales; family Bacteriovoracaceae; genus UBA6144. The sequence goes on along the minus strand of JAIXOY010000125.1, from coordinate 10,326 downwards.
GCAGAGTTGAGCGTTGTCGATCGCGATTACATCAAAAAATGGCCTGCTGCCTTTCGCTTCATCCAGAAGATTGATAATGGCCTTGATGCCACCGGTGAGAGCGTCGATTTCGAACTCTACCAGTCCGATGAGATTGAGATCGGCGGACAGGTGTTTAGCGGGACCCTGATGTCCATGGACTTCAGCATGATTCATAAAAAGATTTCGCCCGATCTTCAGATCATCCTCGGGACAAATCTTCTTAGAGGACACATTTGGTATTTCGATTTTCTGAATCGCAGATGGGCTTCGGGCCATTCGGACCAACCCTAAGCAAGCCAGTGATTTGGTAAAGGCGGCTTTAGCTATTGCTGGCCTTCATCAACTTCAAAATCGATGGTAATGTATTGCTCACCCACATCCAAGAATCCGTAGTCATGGAAGCGCACGCCGTTGACTTCTGGATCGTAGACCCACTTGCCACCAACAGAACGAGGGCCCGCTGGCATCTCGACGCCCTTGTAGAGCACCTTAAGTGAACGCGGAAGCGGGCGCTTGTTCAAGAGCACAACGGGTGACGAAACAATGGAGACGATCTGGTTGCCGAGCTTGGCCAATTCTGCTCCAAACTGCGGTGAACAAGTTCCGAACACACTGCCTTTCGTGGCAGTGATGACCGCTTCATAGGGACTACCGGCATACTCGTTCCAGCCGCCACAACCGAGATCTTTTGCCGAGATGGCGCCGTAGGCCCGGATCATGCCGAGGCGACCTGCTTTCCGTGCGACAAGATCGTTGAGAAAGGCTCCCGCTGTGGTGTTGGACTGTTCTTCTTCGTCGGTGACGTAGATCATCACCAGGTAGGCATTCGGGCGCAGGAAAGTGGGATGGGCATTGAGCTGCTTGATGATCGGATCAAAGGACCGCTCGGTTCCATCACCGCTGATGCCAAGACTGTTGACCGCTTGAGAGAAGGCATTCACCGGGTCAGCATGGTTGTAATCAAAGACGGTGGGCATCCCTAAGTAGGGTGACTCACTCAATGACGTGGACAAAAGTGCCATCCGCCAATCGAGTCCCGCAATTTTGGTGAACTCCTGGATAAACAAGTTCGCGTTCTGGATCACGCTTTGCTGAATGCTCGACATCGAACCGGAGTTGTCGATCACCCACACGATGTCGACCTTCCCTTCTTCCGAAAGCTGGTAGCGCTCCGACACGAGCTGGGATTGGAAGGGCTCAACCTTGTAGAGGTAAGAGCTGTCCTTCCCGCAAGCGACAGCGAGGAGCAGGATCAAAAATATTTTCATAGCGACTTCCCTCCGCAGCGCGTGGCCGCGGCAGCATGGATCTTGAAGAGTTCATCGGGCCAGTAGACCGAATCCACCGGATAGACCTGAATGCCTTTCTCGCGAGAGGAGTCAATCGTGCGGACGATGTCGGTGGCTTCTGAGCTCGGCGGATTGTTCTGCGCCAGGCGCACCTGACTGAGGGCTTCGATGCGCACGAACTTCATCTTACGAATGGCTTCTTTCAAGACCACTTCGCGGTTTTTCCAGAAGCGGACTTTTTGTTTTAAGAGGTCAGCGCGCGTATGTTCGACGTGGAGTTGCATCGCCGCTTTGACACTGTCATCACTGAAGGCCAACGCCGTCAAACGCTCGAGCTCCACTTCCCGGGCCGCGAGAGCGAGGGTGATCTCCTGGATGCGTTCATCCGGAACGTCAATCTTCGCGGTCGCTGGATTTTTTTGCGCTTCTTCGATGCGCGCGGCCCACACTTTATGAGTCTTGATGAAGACGTCGAAGTCTTTCACCACTTCGTCGAACCGGCACAGTTTTAAATTACTCACCGAACGCACGAGACCCACTTCCGGCAGGAAGCGATCGGCGAAGACTTGGTGCGAGAGGCTGGTGAGTTCGCCACGCAATTCACTGACGCGTTTGAGGCGCAAGAGCGACCAGGTGCGCTCAGTGCGCGCCGGGAGATACTCCGCAACACCACGAGGAACCTTGGCGTAGAACGCTTCGGACGCTTCATAGGCGCCGGCCTGGTACAACAAACGACCTAAGGTGAGGTAGTGACGGGCCAGCTGATGGACGGCTTTCGTTTGCTCCATCTCCGGTTCCACGCGACGCTTGAGAAGTTTGCCGGCTTCACCAATCTCATTCTTGCGCGCCCAGTTCAACACGGCGGTAGCTGATAGCGTAAAGCTTTGCGGATGGCCCATGGGCAGCAGCGCCAAAACGCGCGCGGCATGATCAGCATGGTAGCGAGCCGCGAAAGTGAGGAGTTCAAGCTCAAGACCCACGGGAGCAGCAAGACCCAAAAGATATGTTGTCTGCGCTTCCGTTAAAGCGGGGCGCTGCTCGGCTACCCAGCTGGCTTTGACTTGGGCATCGAGCACTTGGTCGAGCGCAAACCGCAGGCGTTCATTGCCCGCAGGGGACATGCGATCGGCCAGATAGGCATCGACGAAAGTCTGTGAAAGATTCAACTTCCACGTGAGATAGATCCAGGTTTGTTGCGTGAGTGCTGAGTCTGATTTGATGTCATTCCACTGGCCAGCGGCCGTGGTGAATTTTCCTGCCAGCACGGTCTGCAGCCAAGCGTCGACGGCTGGAGTGAGGCCCTTGGCCTGGCGCCATTCCATGAACAACGTTTGCAGGTACGCATCCGTCAGTTTGAAATCGCCCGCTTCAGGAGCAAGAGCTGCGGAGGCCGCGCTGGCATCCGTTCCTGTCGACTTCAACAGCACCTCAGCTCCGTGCTGGGCGAAGACCGTCGTCGACAAAAGAAGTGAGAGGAAAAGAATCTTCACTTACTTCCTCCCAAGAGGACACCCAGCGAGAGGTAACCGATCATGTTGTGCACGTTCGTGTCACCGTTGAGATTCTGTTCTTTGTAGAAGTCGTTCTTCAGGCCGATGCGCGCCGACATCATCTTGCCCATCCAGAAAGCAAAACCGGCGTCGATGATCATCGCCGTAGCGGTGCCACGACCGAGTTCGATCTGGCCCACGCCTGCGTTCCAGAACTGATCGAAGTAAACCACTTGATCGAGGTCCAAGCGCATCTTGCCGTAGAACAAGTTGTACTCCCCGACGAGGTCGGTCTGGGATTTGATGTAGTCCCGATCCGGAATGACGTTTTGTTGATTCACGAGTTTTTTGCCGGCGGCACTCAGCTCGTTGTTCATGCGGAAGTGGTTCAGACCAAGACCCCATTTCCCGTTGACGTGGTAGCGATAGAGCCCGCCCCACTGAGTCGAGTCGACGGTGCCGTCTTGGTTCAAGTTCTTCCCGCCGATGAACCCCAACTCGTGACGATTCGTGAGGGGTGAAAGCCGGGACTGGATGCTGTAGAGCTTGTCGTTGGCGGTGGAGACCATCGCCTTGTCCAGCGGCACGGCGAGCCCGTCGAGTTCGGCCTCGAGCGGCGACGTCGCTGCCAGGGCGCTTAAAGAGATGAGAGCGAAGGTGACGATTAATAGTTGTTTCATAGTTACTCCCAAATCCGCTCGAACCATTGTTTCACTAAGTAGGCATCCGCACCGTCGAGGTTGAGATCAGACCATTCGAACCCGAGGATCACGATCTTGCGACCACCTGACAGTGGACACGAAGCGCCGATCACATACTGCTCAGTTTCTTCCCCTGGCTTGATGAGACCAAAGAGTTCCCTGCATTGATTGTTTTCGAGGGAAAGCTCGATGAAGCTCGGGTGCACCGACTCTTTCGTCGTGAGACCTTTCAGGCCCGCAGGTTTGGTAGGTGTTCCAAGTCCGGGCACCACTTCAAGCGCGTAATCAGCAAGATTGAAGTTCGGGACCGAGCTGGCACGTTTTCCGAGGTAGAGACCTTTCGCCTTGAGTTCTTCCAAGATATCCGCCGGAAGACTTGTGAGCAGCGGCGTGGTCACCAAGATTCTTTTCATGTTCTTCGCATAGAAGCTCAGGTCAGTGCCAATCTCCGGCATGACCATACTCTGCGTTCCCACCGTGACCGTCTTGCGGAACGCCAGGGCGCGCGCATTGAGGTTGTGGCCGCCGTGATACACACGTGAGGCTTTGCCCCACAGCTTCTCAATTTCTGCAAACTCAGGAGCGCTTGAGTAAGACGCGATGATGACGTTCTCCGCCCACGTGGACGGCAAAACTTCATACAAGAAAACCGCGCTCGCCACACCACCGATGGAGTTCATCACGGTGACAGACAAAGTCTTCAATCCTGGATTCTCTGAGATGACTCGCATCTGATTGCCGACGAGGGTCACTTGGTCGCGGGCATCCGAAGAGGCAATACCGGCGGAACGAATACGCAGACCGGTCTGGCCGGCCGAAACACTGATCGTGTGATCGAGGGCCTTGCCGAACTGCACGTACTTCACATTCTCTTGGCCCCAGTCTCCACGACCGATGCTCGGAGTGGCAATGGTGCGCTCTTCCACCGTGAGCTTCATGCGATGCGGACGGCATCGTGTGGCGTTCGTGCTGAAGCCATAGCCCGAGTTGCAGATGCTCAGTTCAATGTCATAGGCCTGGCCCGTGGCATCGGCAGGAATGTCAGTCCAGCTGAGCACGTAGGTTGATTCTGGGGCGGTGGAACTGACTTGGCGAAGATCAAAGATCCCCACTGGTGGCGTTGTGACGAGCGTGACAGTCGGTGCGACTTCTTTATTGGCATCACTCACGGTGAAGGCCTGGGACATGTCCCCTTTCACGGTGAGTTCCGTCGCGAGAGACGTGCGTGTCTCTTGGCGCACATCCGACAAGCTGATGCGGAAGTCTTGCACCTGCTGACGACCGTCCGGACCTGTCAGAATCACTGTGTTCGGCAAATCAGATGAGCAGCTCCAGGTGCTTCGGCATTCTGTGCCCACGCGCAACTGCTCAACGCCGTATTCGGCCTTGAGTGACCATTCAGCCTTGGTGCCAGAACGCACGAGCTTCATACCGATGGAGGTGTCTTTGAGTTCCGCGCGCACATCGGCCGCCGCGTAGTCGTCGGCCACCACCGAGAACGTGCCTAGGGTCTTCGACTCGCCTTCTTTCATGGAGTAAGAAGCGCTCAGCCCTTGCACCACCATGGCTCGCGGTGTGTCTTTCACTTGCAAGAGAATGGTTTTGCGAACCGACTGAGTCAGATCCACGCTGCTGTAGAGAATCACCGTGATGGGATACTCGCGGGTCTTGATGTTGTAGTTGCTGCGATCGTTGGCCTGCGTGAAATCGGGAGTCCAAACGATGACACCCTTGGTGGCATCCCACGAGGCTCCCGTAGGCAGGTCTTCAAACTCAAGGACGGCTTCCCCAGAGGGAACCACGACTTTAATTTCGTACTCGGCCGCGCGGCCCTCATCGAAAGTCATGAGTCCAGGAGCATCGATGCCCAAAGCCGGTCTGACCTCATTGCGCGTCGGCATCGGGTTCACCGAGCCGTTGACGCCTTTGAAGGGGTTCGCGTTGCAACCCACCAGCGACGCCAGGAGAATGGCCGGAATAATTTTATTCATGTGATCTCTCATTTATTGCCCCACCGGACGAAGAGTGAACGGATAATTAACTTTCACGTTGACGCCACCCCGTGGCTTTGGGAATTCCCAATTCATCATGCGTTTCGAGACACAGCCACCGACCTGCGGGTCAGCGAGCGTCGACGACTTCACTTTCGAGAAGTTCAAACGACCGGCCGGACCGATTTCAAAATCCATCACGAGGGTTCCGGCGAGTTCCGCATTGTGGCGCAGGCGCTCTTCATAGCAGGCCCGCACTTGGCTGATGTATTTCGCGATGGTCGCTTGGATGACGTGACGATCAAGTCCGCCGTCCACGCCCACGCCATTACCAATACCGATGGCGGAAATCCCGCGGCCGCTTCCGGAAGCGATGGCCACGTCTCCGTAACCGCCCAGACCGCCGCCCTTGCCTTTCGTCCCGACTCCGCCCAGGCCTTGCACGCCGGAGTTACCTACCGTTGTGGCGCGCACACCTTTTCCAAGACCGGCGAGCATTTCACCACCGCTCCCAGCGTTCCCGCCGCGACCTGCACCTGCGGATGCGTTCAAGTTCACTTGCGCCCCACCGACAGCTTTTGAGTTGTCTTTTTTACCGACGAGACCCAAGAAGCCTAACTCTTGCGGAACCGCACGAGCACTCTTCTGGGCCACGACTTGGGGGTTGTTGGCCATGACATTTGAGACGGTGACTGTGCGGATGGGCTTAATCACCACCGTCAGTTGCTCTTCGACGATCTCTTCGGGCTTCACAACCGGTTCGGGGCTCCAGAAGGCGAGCAGAGAAACGGCAATGGCAAACAACACAAACGCCAGCAGCATCAAAAACTTGATCTGCTTGTCGTCGTCTTGCGTGGCCACAACAGCGGACTTAAGTCCCTCGCCGTTGGTGGCCAATTGCCAGGTGTGCTTCGGAGTCTCGATGGTCCAGCCCGCCAGATCACGGTTGATCTTGCAGCCATCCACCGCTGTCAGCACCGGAGCGGAAGCGTTGGATTGAACCTTAAAACGGCAGATCCATTCGTTCTCACGAACCAAAGCGCCTTTACGCTTCAGCGCATCGGTCCGCGCCTGGGTGTCATCGGCCCGGATCAAACCGAATTTTTTATGCCAGCCATAAACGCGCTCGCCGTCCATGAGAGGAAAGGCTTTCACGAACTGACCTTCGCTCGACGCGATTAGTGTATTCATTCAATCACCTCACCCTGATCGGCCGCCATGAGATCGGAGAATTGATCGCGTAAGCGCAACAAGTCATCGCCCTCTCCTTCACCGTTGCCGGTGATCACCGAGAGATCCGGGCGTTGCACTTGACCCTGAATCAATAGGCTCTCGAACTGAATGTTGCGCACATCTTTCCCCTGCTCCACTTGCGCGTGGGCCATCGTACTGATGAGGCCAATTAAGGCGAGGTGTTTCATAGCTGCTCCAAGGCCGCGAGACGGCCACTAAAATAAGCTGCCGCGGCTTCATTTCCGCGGGTGGTGAAATCGTTCTTCAATTTTTCGAGGGCATTTCGAGAGTCAGGTGTGCGCGCCAGCTCGGCCAGGATGTTGGTGCGCTCTTCTGCCGTCATTCCTGTGGCCACGTTTGTACGACGGGCACCTTCTGCGGTTTGCATCTGGGCCACCACCGCATCGGCCCCAACAGTCAGTGCCTCTTGCCATTGAGCCGCTTCAGCAAAGCCACTCATCTGGTCACTTGAAAGTTTGGCGTAACTTTCACCCTCGGCACGTAGAGGAGCAGCGAGGGACTCCATGGCTTCTTTGGCACCAGCGAGTTGTTCCTCTGTCATGCCAGCAGGCATCGGCGTGGCGAGAATTTCCTGGTCAAGATCGCCGTAGGCTCGGGCGAGATCATTCAGTAAAACGATCCGCACGGGAGCACTTGCGCCCGGGAGAATAGTTTTGACTTCTTCAGCGTACTTACCCAAAAGGCGCAGGCGGAGTTGGTACAGGTAACGAGTGTCCCCTTTGTAAAAACTCACGCGGCGATGCTTTTGGTCAGCGGCTTTGGCGCGCTCAAATACAGCCTTGGCCCACAAAGAGCCGAGGTCTTCTTTCGAGGCCAGGACGAGTTTTTTGGTTTGCGCATCACCGAGACCGGCGGTCTCGAGGTCTGCGGCCAAGTTGATTTTATCCGCAGCACTCCAAGGCAATCCCAGCAACTCAGCGGTTTTAATTTCTGAGCCCTGGTAGGCGGCACGCACAGTTCCGGCGAGTTCAGGCGACATCTTTTTCTGGGCTTTCAAACGCGCTGAGAGTTTGCGCAGGACCCGGGCACGCGAGGTTTCATGGCCGCCGATCTGATAGAGCACGCTGATCTTGATCCACTCCACTTCCGGGTCTTGCAGGGTCATGCGCGGCTCGAGAATTTTAGCGGCCTCAGCGAAGCGGCCCATGCGCTCGTATTCCACGGCGAGGGCCGTTTGATCGCCTTGGCGCTCTAGAACTTGCACGAGAGTGGCCTGGTCATTCAGTTTGATGGCGAGAACTTTCGCGTTGGTGCAGGACTTCTCCGCGAACTCTCCGTTTTGGCAGAAACGATTGAACTCCACGAGGGCCGCCGGCGTTTCGCCCAAAGAGGCGGCGTGCTCGAAACTCGCCTCGAGCCCGGCGCTCTTCATTTCTGCGAGGTCAGCTTTGAAAGCCGAGTTTTGGAGCCCCGTCACACTGGTCCAAAGGGCCGCTTGCGTGGCGAGGTCTTGGTAACGTTTTTGCTTGTTGAGAATATCGAGAGACAAGTGCTGAGACTGCACGGCCCACTTATCAGGCGATTCTGTCTTCAGTGCCAATTTTTGGAACACACCCAGAGCATAAGTGTCTTCACCCATGTCCAAGGCCGCTTTGCCTTCAACGTAGCTCCACTCACGGGCTTCCGTTTCGTTAGAAGTGAGCGCCAGTTCGCGGGCCTCTTCACGAATCACAACGTTGTTTTTAAGCTTCGCTCCTAAAGCCGCGCGCTCTTGGCGGTAGCTGCGAACCAGCGCAGGGTCTTTTTGTGACTTAATCCAAAGAGCAAGACGCTGAATCTTGGCGTCGTCACTGGTGTTGGCCGCGAGCCATCCGGAGCGCATTTTTTCTACCACATCACTTTGGGGGAACAGCGCCATGTGGGTCTCAACCGCCTGAACGAGTTCCGGGCCAAAGAGCCCGGGGTTTGATTTTCTTTGCCCATCGAGCTGCACCACCAGACGGCGCAAGACCTGATCGACGAAGTCGCGTTGTTTGGCTTCGAGCTTATGGATGCTAGAAGTTTGTGTTTGCAAGTAGGCCAACATGGCCTTCATGTCATCGAAGCGCTTAAAGCCGTAGTACTCTTCCGACAAACGTGCGGCCCGCATGCTATCGGGGCGCTGCTGCTGAATCTGCGACATGACAAACACGCCGGCGGCGTTGTTACCGGCCGAGAAATAAGCTTCGCCGAGATTTTCCAAGAACTCAGGGCGCTTCTCTTGAGTGGCGATGGCGTCGATCTTCTTCATGGCCTCCGCGCCATTGTCTTGCGGCGTCGCTGCGAGGAACTGGATGTAGTCCAGCATCGCTTGTTCTTTAAGGTTCTTCTGAGAATCGTAGAGAGCATTTGCCATCTCTGCTTGCGCAAGACTCAATTGATCTTTGCGGAAGTAGGCCCACGCCAAACGGAAACGGATATAACTGATGCCATCAACGTCTAGGGCGTAGGGAAGAGCTTTGATGTAGGCTTCCTGGGCCTTCACCCACTGGCCTTCTTCGTCGTAAATTTCAGCGATGCTGAGCATGGATTCGCGCAGAATTTCACGCGTGATTCCTGGCGTGGACGTCAACTTGCCGAAGGCCGCGAGCGCCTTCAGGTTCTCGCCCTTCATTCTCATCAAGCGGGCCAGTTGGTAATCGATCTTGAATTTAAGCTCTGGAGTCGCGAAGACGAGCGACTCCGTGTAGTAGCCAATCGCCTTGGCACGAAGAGCGTCGACCTCGACAGCGCTTCCCTTTCCGCTCGCGATGAGATCTTTGTCGTCCTGCACGGCCTTCTGAAAACACACATCGGCCAGCCGCCGCGTGAGGATCGGACGGCCCGGATCTTTTTCTGGTAAAGAGTCGCGCAGCGTCTCCATCTCCCGGATGAGAACGGCGTCGTTGGCAAAAGCGGTGGGCAAAAGAAGGAGCGTGAGTAATATCGTCCTGATAAAAATCATATCTACTGAACTCCCATGACCGCCAGTTGAATCACTTCAAATTGCTGACTGTTCAAGATCCCCATGAGACGGGCCACATCCGTGCTCGCCATCTCGCGGTCTGCTTGCAAATTAATTTCTCCAGGAAACGGTTTGCCTGGATTGTCTTTCGTCCACTTCGATTTCAAGGCGGTGAGGCCCTTGATCAACGGGGCCGGTGTCTTGAAGAGCTGATCCACCGTGCCGATGGAAATCTTGTCCAGATAGAGACCGCTTTTCGCGACGGACAATACAGGTGCCACTTTCACCACGCCCCCACTGACGGAGTCCGCGAGCTTGACGTCTTTGGCGACAAAAATTTCCGGCGTCGATGAGAAGGTCTGCAGCAAGAAGCACACCAACATGCTGAACATATCAACGAGAGAGGTCAGCATGAGACCCACGAACAGGGCCTTCTTCGCTGAACCGACTCGCTGCTTGCGCGATAGCAGATGATGCTCAAAGCGACCGGTGTGTAATGTATTGGCGGAAATACCCATGTTACTTCTCCCCAGGCATCGGCTTCACGCCGATGTTGCTGATGCCGTTCAAGCGAAAGCCATCCAAGACTTTCACCATGTCACCGTGAATCACGTCCGCGTGAGGAGAAACCAGCACGCTTTCGATTTTCCCGTTCTT
>JAIXOY010000243.1 GCA_027486525.1 Pseudomonadota bacterium | reverse complement strand
ATGCTCTACCAACTGAGCTAGAGCAGCACATCTCAAAGAGTTTCAAGCTAAATGAGTTTCAAATTTATAATGGTGAGGCCTTACGTTTGCAAGGACAAACTATTGAGGTCGAGCGGGAAAGCACAGCTGCAGTGCGAGGGTCGCCGCAGCCGAGACATTCAAAGACTTAATTGAGCCCTGAGAACTCAAGGAAAGTGTTTTGGATACAGCGCGCAAGACCCCATTTGAAAGACCATCGTCTTCGGAGCCCAGCACCAAACAAATTTTAGGTTGTGCGAGGTCTTCTGCGGTCAACGGATTCTCGGAATGTTCTGAAAGACCCCACACCTCCATCCCCTCCTCGCGCATCAGAGCGATGGTGCGCGTGAGATGAGCTGAACGGACGATGGTCAGATACTCAGAAGCTCCCGAGGCAATTCGGAAGAATCCAGGTGTCATACCAAAGGAGCGCTCCTGGGGAAGAACCACAACGTCTACGCCAAAAAAGCTCGCAGTTCTGAGAATGGCAGCGCCGTTGTTCACGTCTGAGATTTGATCGAGGGCAAGAACACGAAGCTTAGGGCTGTCTTGGATTTTTTGGCGCAACCAGCCGGGATCAAATGTCTCGAGGGGAGTGGCCACTAAAAGAACGCCACCTGGGACGCGCTGAAATTCAACCTCGTTTTCCAGGTAAAGTTCACGAGCAGTTTCTTGGAATGCATGGGGCGCCAACAAGCGCGGCTGGATCTTCAGCTTGCGCGTATCAATCTTTGTACGCTTCAAAAAATCACTCCATCCATCGTCCGTGGCCCATAATTCAATGAAAGCTCGACGAGGGTTGAGTAAAGCGGCTGCGATAGAATGGCTTCCGATGATGAGATCGTTCACGCCCACTTCCCCAGCGATTGAAGTTTTTCTTTTAAGGTTGCGACGAGAGCATTCTTTTGAACTTTGAGCGTCTCGCCTGTCTTACGAACTTTGATCTCAATTTCACCTGTAGCCGCGAAGTCACGTTCACCGAGTACTACCCGACATGGAAGACCCATGAGGTCAGCATCTTTAAACATACCGCCTGGTCCCATGCCACGATCGTCGTAAAGCACTTCGATACCGGCAGCCAAGAACGTCTGGTAAATGTCTTCGGCGACTTTTTTTGTTTCATCGGTCTTGGCAATCACACCGAAGTAAACGTCATAAGGAGCAATCGCTGCAGGCCAGATGATACCGTCTTGGTCATGGTTTTGCTCGATGGCGGCAGCAAGAGTACGAGTCGTGCCGATGCCATAGCAACCCATCAACGGTGTGATCGCTTTGCCTTGAGCATTGAGAACTGTTGCGCCCATGCTCTTCGTGTATTTGTCACCGAGCTGGAAAACGTGGCCGACTTCGATCCCTTTCTTCATGACAATCGGTTGACCGTTCATGACATCGCCTTCTTTAGCAAGACGGAGATCGAGAGATTTGACGTTACCTTTAGTATCACGTGAAGGAACGAAGCCCTTCATATGATGTTCGGCGACGTTGGCGCCCACAACATAAGAGCTATTCATGTCGACAGTGAGATCGTAGACCACAGAAAGCCCTTGGACTTCGACGGTAGGGCCCATGAAGCCTTTGATGAGCCCAAGCTTCTCAAGTTCATGGGCTTGAGCTGGACGGACGTGGTCAGCGGCCATGGCGTTTTTAAATTTTACTTCGTTGAGTTGATCGTCTCCCAAGAGCATAACCATATAATAATGGGTCTTTTCCCCACGAATCACTTGCATCACCAAAGCCTTTAGCGTGTGAGTGATATCAAATCCGTGAGCAGCAGCTACTTCTTCACAGGTTTTCTGGTTGGGTGTGGAGAACCTCGTAAGTTCGCTAGCCACCTGAGGCTTGAGACCCGTTCGTTGAGTAGGAGCTTTTTCAATGTTGGCGGCATAACCCGTCGCCGGCACAGTCACGAGTGTGTCTTCGCCGATGTCAGCGACCAATTGAAACTCGTGAGTTTTCGCCCCGCCAGCTGCCATAGCGCCGCCGTCCGCTTCAACGACGATGAAGTCTAGACCCATGCGCTTAAAAATAGCGACGTAAGCACCGTACATTTTCTCGTAAAAGGCATTCAAGCAGTCTTTATCTATATGCAGACTGTAAGCGTCCTTCATGGTGAACTCACGGCCACGCAACAAACCAAAACGTGGACGAATTTCGTCACGAAATTTCGTGTTGATTTGGTAGAGACAAACCGGCAATTGCTTGTAGGAATTGATCGTCTTGCGGAAGACGTCTGTGACCGTTTCTTCATTGGTTGGACTCACGCACAACTCACGCTCAGCACGGTCTTTAATCCGCAACATTTGAGGGCCCATCGCCTCCCAACGACCGGTTTCTTTCCACAGCTCAGCGGGAGTGATGACACTCATCTGTACTTCGTAGCAGCCGATGCGATCGAGTTCTTCACGAACGATTTTTTCAATCTTCTTGATCGAGCGAAATGCCATGGGCAAATAGGTATAAAGACCTCCAGCAGTCTTATGAATGAGTCCTGCACGCATCATCAACTGGTGAGAGGGAATCTCAGCGTCGTTAGGTGTTTCTTTGTATGTCTGCCAAAAGCCTTGAGATAAACGCATGTGATGACTCTCCTGATGTCCCCATCAGGTTTACCGCGATAGATGGGTTTTTGGCAAAATTAGTGAGCGATGGCGATGCCCTGCGGGAGCTTGAAGGCGTCGCGAACTTCAGCTTTCAAGTTTGAAGCTGAGACGATTTCAAAAGCAGCCGGGGTATCAAGAAGCTTGCGGCACAGCAAATTATGAAGATTGTGGCCAGATTTGAAGGTCGTGATTTTGCCCGCGATCTCATGGCCCAAAAGACTTACGTCGCCGAGAGTATCTAGGATTTTGTGACGCACGAATTCGTTACCAAACCGCAGACCTTCTGGATTGATGACCTTGAAATCGTCCATCACGATAGCGTTATCCAACGATCCGCCCTTAATGAGGCCTTTGCGTTTGAGCATATCCACGTCACGAGCAAAGCCGAAGGTGCGAGCGCGAGCGATCTCATTGATGAAGTTCTCACAGGTGAAATCAAAAACTTCACGCTGAGTCTTAATCACCGGGTGAGCAAAAACGATGGTCGAGTCGATCATCAATGTAGGATGTGGATCGAACTGCGCCCATTTGCCGTCTTTTTCGACGCGGACTGTATCGAGTATGACGATAAACTTTTTTGATTTGTTCAGATTACGAATGCCGGTTTCTTTCAAAAGGAAAACGAAAGAGGCACCAGACCCGTCCATGATAGGGACTTCTGGGCCATCGATTTCGATAAGAGCGTTGTTGATACCAAGGCCGTACAAAACAGCGAGCAAGTGCTCAACAGTGTGAATGGCTTCACGGCCCTGGCCGATGGTCGTTGCATTTTCAGTCGCACCTACGCTGCGGGCATCAGCACGCATCGGAAGTGAGCCGGGAATATCAGTGCGTTGGAATTGAAAACCATGATCAGCGTCGGCCGGAAGCACGCGCATAGTAACCTTACGGCCCGAATGCAGACCGATCCCGGTGACTTTTACTTCTTTGGCCAAAGTTCTCTGATAAATCATGACTTAACTCAATAAAGTTGAGAGCTGAGGGCTATTATAGACCATTTAGGCTTCAAAAACCCCGAGAAAATTGTGCACGTTGTACGATTCTTGACTCTTGTGGTCAACGGCTTTCGAGATGGCGAGTGGCCTCTTCAGACAGCACTCTCCCTCTTGGGGTGCGAAGGATAAGGCCCTGTTTTAAGAGATAGGGCTCGTACACTTCTTCGATGGTTTGCTTGTCTTCACCTAGGGTCGCGCTAAGTGCCTCGATCCCCACTGGGCCCCCGCTATAGTACTGCTTCATGACTTGGAGGATTTTGCGGTCCATCGAATCCAGCCCGAGCTCGTCGATGTCCATGAGTTGGAGAGCTTTCTGAACATCGGCCAATTCGGCAGTCGTCTTACGAGCGACCAGTGTGTAGTCGCGGACACGGCGAAGAATACGGTTCGCGATACGAGGCGTACCACGTGCACGACGGGCGATTTCAAATTTTGAATCGGCACTGAGATTCATGGAGAGCTTTACGGCATTGGCTGCGATAATTTTTGCCAAAGTTTCGGCTGGATAGTAATCAAAAGTCAGATGGGCCATAAAACGATCACGTAGTGGATTCGACAACAAACCCGAGCGAGTCGTGGCGCCGATCAAAGTGAAGGGCAGCAAATCAATCTGCATGGTGCGCGCGCTGGCACCTTGGCCGATGAGAATATCGAGACGGAAATCTTCCATCGCTGAATAAAGAATTTCTTCCACACTGATGTGCATGCGATGGATCTCATCGATAAAGAGAACATCGTTTGGTTTAAGATTAGTGAGAACAGCGGCAAGGTCGCCTTTCTTTTCAATGGCAGGGCCAGAGACCAAATGCATTTCAGAACCGAGAGCTCCTGCAATCAACATCGCGAGGGATGTTTTACCGAGACCAGGAGGACCGGAAAGTAAAACGTGATCCATCGCCGCGTGACGAATTCTGGCTGATTCAACCATCACAGAAATATTCGCGACGACTTTTTCCTGACCCACGTACTCTTCAAATGTTTTCGGACGCAGGCCAGCTTCTTGCTCTCGCTCAGAATGATCAGTGGCACCAGAAACGACACGATCCATACTTACCTCAACTCACGAAGGAGACCCTTCAAGAGGTCCTCAGCGTTTTGATAATCTTTCTCACTCATGAGCTTGTTCATCACAGGAAGCACTTGCTGCTCTTTATATCCAAGCTCCGTGCAGGCCTGCAAAGTCTCGCCCATCAGACGAGATAGGGCGGTATCCATGGGAGCCTTCTTGCCTTCCATTTTCCCCAGCGGCAATGAGAATCCACCGCCAAGCTTTGCCACTTTGTCTTTCAATGAAAGCACGATTTGATCAGCACTTTTTTTACCAACGCCTGGAGCTTCTTTCAGCATGTTGGCGTTTTCAAGACTGATGGCTTGGATCACACCGGCGTGACCAAGATGGGCAATCAATGCGAAGCCACTTTTAGGGCCGATGCCATTGACATCGATGAGCATTTCAAACAAACGTTTTTCATCCAACGTCAGGAAACCAAAGAGGGACTGCGAATCTTCACGCACGATGTGTGTCGTAAAAAGAGCCACGTTCTTCCCTGGTAAATGTGCTGTGGGCACATGAACTTCATAACCAAGGCCTTGCGCTGTAAGCACAATAATACGCTGGGGCTCAGACGAGACGACATTTCCTTCGATATAGCCAATCATGGATTCATATCCTTCACACGGTGAGCAAGGGAGGCACTCATGCCTCGACCTTTCTTCGCGCCTTTTTCTTTCGGCATTGTAGGAACGGCTGAGGTCTTCTGCAACAAATGGCAGAGAGCAATCGCCAGGGCATCAGATTCATCGTGCGTTTTGAATTCGATGGGGCCCATGTAGAGGCGCAAAAGTTTCTGCATGCCCTCTTTGTCAGTTCCACCATGACCCGCCACCGTGGCTTTCACTGCGGTGGGAGCGTATTCAAAAATGCGGCAGCCGGTTTGTGTGAGTGCGGCAAGCATGGCTCCGCGGGCCTGGGCGAGCTTCATTAATGAGGTGGGCGATTTTACGTAAATCAGTCCCTCGAGCGCCACTTCATCAGGTGTATGCTCTTTTAGGAGACGCAGAGATTCTTCGTAAATAAATTTTATTCTTTCTAAGAAATCATCTTTCGCGTTAAAGCGCAAAACTCCAGATGTGATGTAGCGCATTTTGCGACCATTAAGCTCACACACAGCAAAGCCAGCGCACACGGAACCGGGGTCAATCGCTAATACTTTCATTACTATTGATTAGATCAGCACCATGCAGCGTTCGTCCACACTCATGAACCGGCGTACTTACCTTTGAGATATGTGCCCAAGTAAAATACAAATGATCCAATAACGAGTTGGGCCAATTCAATGCGGCCATAATCACCGGCCTGAACACCAGCAAAAAAACAAAGACCCACGGCGGCCATGCCGAAAAGCTGCATGCCAAGCGCGACGTAAAACATAGCTTTCATGAGGACAGTTCTAGCAAAAGCACGGGTCAAAGACTAGGATGAGGACGAATTCCACCTTCGAAAAAAGATCCTATGACGCTGTTGCTGAAAGCCCAACCGCTCGTCGATGTTCGCATCCCTGAAATGCAACAGCTTTGCAGTCGTCTCAAATCTCAAGGCCTTACTCCAAAATTAGTCGTTGTTCTTGTGGGAGATAATCCAGCATCCCTGAGTTACATCACCAACAAACGTAAACTTTGTGAAAAGGTCGGCGCTAGTTTTGAGCTACGCCAGCTTCCCCCTTCAACATCGGCCACGGATTTTCTCGAAGTGATGAATGCCATCAACACTGATCCATCTGTGCACGGCTGCATCATTCAACTACCTGTTTATGGTGAGAGCGCTGGCCTTAAGCTAGAAGCCTTGGTGGACGCTCATAAAGACGTAGATGGTTTTCATCCCACCAACACAGCAAATCTTTATTTAGGCCGCGTTCACGACAAATCACTTCTGCCTTGCACTCCGAAAGGCGTGATGTCGTTGCTCAAACACTATAAAATCGACGTGAAAGGCAAAACGGCTGTTGTGATTGGTCGCAGCCAGATTGTTGGTAAGCCGATGGCGCTGCTTTTGAATCTAGCGGGGGCCACTGTAACCATGTGCCACTCTGGCACTAGTGATCTCGCTGAACATACGCGTCGTGCAGATATCGTGGTGTCGGCCGTAGGAAAAATTAATCTCCTAACTGCACAACACTTCGACCCTGCCCGTAAAACAGTTGTGATTGATGTCGGCATGAACAAAAATGCTGAGGGTAAGCTCGTTGGTGATTCCGATTTCAATTCTGTGCAGCCAGTCGTGGCGGCCATCACACCTGTTCCAGGGGGCGTTGGACCAATGACCGTGTTGTCGTTGATTGAAAATTTGCTCACGGCGGCTCAGAATCAAAAGGAAAATGTATGACTCAGAGAACTTCTCTTTACCAAAAGCACGTCGACCTCAAGGCGAAGATCGTTGATTTCGCTGGCTGGGACATGCCAGTTCAGTACACCTCAGTCAAAGATGAAGTGTTTGCTGTGCGCCAGAAGGTCGGTGTGTTTGATGTATCGCACATGGGAGAATTTTTTGCTGAAGGCCCGGACGCCATCGCGTTCATTGATCACCTTGTGACCAATAACATTCAAGAAGCGCCCATGGGCAAAGCGATTTACTCACCACTCTGTCGTGAAAACGGGACTGTGATTGATGATCTCATCGTTTACAAGCTCGCTCCGCAACGCATTCTGATCTGCGTGAACGCATCAAACATCGATAAAGACTTCACCTGGATGAAAGCTCATGTGGGTAATTTCAATGTGAAATTTACAAATCAATCAAATGATTACTCGCTCTTAGCCCTACAGGGGCCTCTGACTGAGGCCACACTTCGCACTTTCATTCCCCAGCTTCCGGCCATGGAGTACTACTCTGTTTGGGAAGGTGAGTGTTTTGGAAAACACATTATCTTGGCCCGTACGGGTTACACAGGTGAAGACGGCTTTGAGATTTTTGGTGGCCATGAAACGGTTGCGCAATTGTGGGACAGTTTCATGAAGGCTGGGGTGACTCCTTGTGGACTCGCATCACGTGATGTTCTGCGCTTAGAAGTTTGTTATCCGCTTTATGGCCATGAACTCAACGATGAAGTCACACCACTTGATGCAGCCTTAGGTTGGACTGTGAAACAGGGCAAGCCGGCTTTTATTGGTAAGGAAGCCCTGAATGGTTATAAGCCTCGCTTCAAACTTGTGAAGCTCCTCGTTGAAAAAGGAATTCCACGCGAAGGCTATGCGGTTTGTGATGCTGAGGACAACGTGATCGGCTCTGTGACCTCAGGAACGATGTCTGTTGTTCTTAATCAAGGTGTGGCCCTCGCTCGGATTGAAGCGGATAAAGTGACAGCAGGCCAAAAATATTTTATTGATATTCGGCAGAAAAAGTATGCCGCCACCCCTACTAGTAAAGCCTTTGTGCAAGGAGGACATAAATAATGTCGACTCAAATTCCAAAAAATCTTAAGTACACCAAAGAACATGAATGGGTGTTGATCGAAGGCGATACTGCAACGATTGGTATCACTGATTTCGCACAGTCAGCGCTGGGCGATATCGTTTTTGCTGAAGTTCCTGACGTCGGTACAAGCGTGTCTGCAGGTGCCACATTTGGCGTAGTTGAATCTATTAAGTCTGTCAGTGATCTCTATGCTCCCCTCACTGGAGAAGTCATTGCTAAAAACACTGACGTAGAAGGATCACCGGAAAAGATCAATGCAGGCGCATATGAAGCGTGGCTCATTAAAGTCAAGGTAAAAAATCCTGGAGAAATTGCCCAACTTCTCACTGCTGAAGCTTACGACCAGTTCTGCCAAACCTCTGCGTAATTTCACTCGGCGCGCGAGGCGCGCCGAGTTTTTCTTTTTTTTATTTACGTTCATTCCAATCCACCGCTAGTTAAAAAATCATAAGAGAAAATTTTATTCATGCAGCGGAGTTCGCTTTACGAACCCATGTCGGATGACGATACTGCGTTTCCGTTTGTCATCCGCATTTGAACTGACCGAGGAAAAGCCCAAGCATGGAATCAATCCAACTTCTCAACACCGCCATCATCAAGAGCAAAGAGAAAAAAATCTCTCATTCTTATGAAGAACGTCTGATGAAGCTTTGCCACTCACCGGTCATCGAACATCTTAACCGCTCAATTGCACAGCTCGCTGACTCGCAAGGAATCTCTCGTGATCAAGCTGCGCTTTCTGTGATTGAAGCCATCCGTGAGTTGGATTCTATTTGGTCTGACTACGTCGTGATGGAAGGTATTGATCGCCTCAAAGGCATCCTCCGTTCCACCAACGCTCAATAGAGTGCTTTTCTAAGAGTTGACTACAAAGCCCCATTCAATCGTGGCTTGTCCATTGACCAGTAGACCCGATGGTGGGTTTGGAAATGGGCCAGCTTGATTGAACGAATCAATCGCAGCATCATCAAGCTCGCGCACACCACTTGAACTTTTCACTTTCACACCCACGATCTCACCTTTGGCATTTAAAGTGATCGAAAGCGCTGTGGTATACTGATCTGCACTGGCGATGGTTCGACCTGATTTGTAGATTGAGTCGGCCTTCTCGCGCAGAGTGCGACCCCAGAATTGCTCAAGCTTGCCGCGAATACGGGCAAAGAAACCGTAGTACTTGTACTCCACAGTGTTCAGCTGGGTGAAATCACCTAAAGCAACGTGTTCGATGTAATCGTTCGTGCTTGAAAGCCCTTGCGAGTTCTCGTCACCGTTCGCGACGCCAGCCTTACCCGTCGAAGCCGGCTTGCGTTCGATTTGAGGCACTTCTTTTGCGGCCAAGCCGAAGTCACTAAACTTCAAATCCTTAAAGGCTTTCTTAGGTGTTGAGGTTTTTGCAGTTTTGCTAACAGCTTGATCAGGAGTTGCATCTTGTTTTGCATTTCCTTTGGCAGCTCTGTTGAAAGTGTCTACCTTGCGAGCCACCGTTTGGCGTTGGTATGTCATATCTTTCTCGCCCAAGAAGGCGGAGTTCTTTGGCTTCTCGTCTTTCCCTGTTGCATCGTTTTGCACGATCTGTTGTTGTGCTTTGAAACCGGCCAGTTGCTGTGCGCTCATAGGGACAATGTTGACCTTAATGTCTTGGATCGCCACAGGCTCAGGCTGAGTTGTTTGGAATGATAGTTTGCCTAGCTCTGTCCAAAAGGACGCAAGATGCACGGCCAAGACGAAGGCCAGCAGGGCGAGAAGACGGCGATCAATTGTTACAGTCATAGGGAGTCCTTCCTTGAAGCTCTCCCTATCTATTCGGCTAAAAGACTGCGAACTTTTAACCGGGATGACCCGGCAAATCTGACCTACTGATTACGGTAGTAGTCGCCATCTTCCAGCGCCGCAGGTTTGGCCGTTTCTCCGTCCGTTGCTGGAACTTGAATTTGCGAACCTGGGCCCGAAAGAGGGTCCATACCTTCCGCAAAGCTCTCCATAAACCCATTGGTTTCACCTGGAGCTAGAGGACGACCGGTTTCTTTGTTGACCAAAATGTTCACAATCCCTTCTGGCTGAAGGAATTCTGGAGCACCATACTTGGCAATTGAAGCTTGCATGAAATCGATCCAGATCGGAAGCGCCGTTTTGCCCCCTGTCTCGCCATGGCCCAAAGGCTGGTTGTTATCAAAGCCAACCCAAGCACCGGCCACCATGGTTCCGGAATAGCCTACAAAAAGAGCATCTACATAATTATTAGTTGTTCCTGTTTTCCCAGCAATGTTGGCCGTGAGCCCACGGGCCGCTGTGGCAGTCCCTGATTGCACAACTCCCTGCAAAACACGAGTCATGATGTGAGCAAGACGTGTGTCGTAAACTTGGGTATCGGTCAGCTGCATCTTCCAGCGGTTTTCTTGCAATGGATTTGGTTCAGGAGCAGGCTCTTCGGCTGGTGGAGCTGTGGGTTCACTTGCAGTCAGCGAATCACCCTTAAGCTCACCGCTGATATCGTATTTTTTTCCATTCCGATCTTTCACCGACACGATGGTGTGCAGATGGACTTTGCGACCGCCGTTAGCAAAAATCGCGTAGCCTTTCACGAGTTCTGTCAAGCTGATACCGAATGATCCAAGGCTGATACTCATGTCACGTGGCAAAGTGCAGTTCAAACCTAGACGCTCGACGAATGAAGTGACCTTGCTGACACCTAAGCCTTGCAAGATTCGCACGGTTGGAATGTTACGACTGACTTCAAGTGCTTTACGGAATGTCATGGGACCCATGAACTCGCCGTCGTAGTTACGCGGTTTCCAGCTAAGACTATCGTCGACGCCACCTAGAGCTTGAGGGGTATCAAGAAGAATTGTGCTCGGATGATAACCCTCTTCAAGTGCAGCAGCGTAGATGAAGGGTTTAAACGCAGAACCCGGCTGACGTGCGGCCTGGATCGCACGGTTAAACTGGCTCTTAGCAAAATCAACTCCGCCGACCATCGTAATGACATTGCCACTACGAGGATCAAGGGCGACGAATGCACCCTCGGCCTCTGGCTTTTGATCTAACTCCGCGACAACCATTTTTTGCGCTTGGATCTCTTTGACCAATCCAACGTCTAAACGTTTCTTTTTAAAGTCAGCTGATAACAAAGGCCAGATAGCCTGATTCTCTCCGGTGATGCGCACTTGGATTTGATCGCCGGCCTTCAATATGGTGGAAGGTTTTGTTACGGGTGGGTACCACCTGGGCTCTTCATCGAGTTTACGTACATGAGCCCAGCTGAAGCCAGACTCCGGGATCAGTAAACGAACACCGCCTACAAGGGCATAGATCGCCCGCTGAGCATCATCAACGCGTAAAACAATGGCCGAAGACACTTTGTCTTTTTTAAGCAAAGGCACCATACGATCTTCAGCGCGATTACCGACGACCACATCTTTGCGGAAGCGGATGTTGATGCTTTCTTCAGCTTGTTTGTATTGCTCGAGAAGTCCTTCCCACTCATTTTCGACGGACGAAAATTCGAACTTGTTAGCGCCATCTATTCCGAAGTGAAAATAGGATGAAGAATCGCGATAGATTTTTTGTCGCTGAGCTTCGAGCTCACTCAAAATAGATTCTTCATCAGCGAGATGCCCTTGAGCACCTTTGT
>JAIXOY010000222.1 GCA_027486525.1 Pseudomonadota bacterium | reverse complement strand
TGCGATTGACGCCTATTTCGTTGGAGAGCCCCATGCGGCCAAGGCGGAACTCGCGGGAACGGGTCGCGTGCTTTACCACGCCAAAGACATCTGGCCGAAGTTCATTTCCTGCGTGCTTGTTGTGCACGAAGATCTTATTCGTGATGACCCACAGTTAGTGGCGGAACTTGTTCGTGGCATCGCCGAGAGTGGAGAATGGGCCGAGCAAAATCGTGAGAAAGCCGCGGATCTTGTGGCGCCGTATTTCCGGCAGGACGCCAAGGTCATTAAGTATGCCCTCACGCAACCCATCGATCGGGTGAGTTACCGGATGCTGAGCCCGACGGATCTTGAGCTAGGTGCGATTCACAACATGGCCCGGGAAGCGGGACTGCTAGAAAAAGATATTTTGATGAGTGACTTACTCGATCGCCGCTTCATTCCAAAAGACATCATGCCTGCGGCGATTTAAGAGCGCAGGCAAATCCGAACGAAGTCATCACTGTTCTCTTGGGCGACCAGGCTAAAGCCCTTCGCCTTGAACGTTTTGATGACTTCTTCCGCCGTGAGACGAAGTTTGCGATAGGAACTCGTCCGGAGGGTCCAGCCCTGGGACGTATTCTCGTGGACCGCATCGATCACTTCGATGTGGGTGGTGCCGAAGAACATGAAACAATCAAAAATACGATTTTCTTCCTCGCGCACCAGGACGCCCCGTCCGGTGTTCTTGAGGTCTTTGGTGAAATCGCGGAAGGACATCACGAACTGGGCACCGGGCCGAAGGATGGAATGAACGTGTGCCGCGAAGTTCGCCACCTCTTCATAGCTTGCTAAGTGAGCAAGGGTGTCTCCCATGCAAACACAGGTTTCTACGGGAGCGAGGGGACGATAGGTTCGCATGTCTTTGGCCACTGTGCGAATCGTGGCGTGACCCTTGCGCGACTTCAGAGCCTCAAGGATTGTGGCGCTGGTGTCGACCGCTTCGACTTGATACCCAAGTTGCAAAAGCGCCGCACTGTGCACGCCATGGCCCGCCCCGAGGTCGAGCGCTTTCGCTCCAGGCTTGCTGGCCTTCAGTACCTTCGCGAGATACGCGCGTTCAGTTTCCACGAGCTTCTCGAAGTCTCCAGCAACCCATGTGTAGAGAGGAGCAAGGAATTGGTCGTAATGGCTTTTAACGTCACTCATACAATCATTATAAACTAGGAATAACGGTGGTCCAGCTTGAATTTATCTGGATGGCAGGGATGGATGCTGCGATAGAAGTCCATTATGGTTCGCATATCTTTCTCAAAGTCGCTGGTCTGCAGCACGAGACCGATCCCTGCGCGTTTGGTTTTGTAGTCCGCGAACGCCAGCGCAAGCGGCACATTCGCTTTGTGAGCAATGTGCCAGAAACCCGACTTCCATTCATGGGTGGCACTGCGCGTCCCTTCCGGAGCGATCATGAGGCAGATGTCTTTGTGGTCATCAAAAAGATGGGCCATCAGATCGGTGCTACTTTTCACCGCTCCGCTTTTGATCTTATTGCGATCAATGCCAATGGCCCCGATGGGCTTCAGCGCCAAACCGATCGGGAAGCGGAGCCATTCATTTTTGATCACGAACTTTGCGTTGAGGCCCGAGCGATAGACTAACGTCATCGCAGGAACGAAGTCCCAGTTCGATGTGTGGGGCGCACCGACGATGACGAAAGAACGAACATCGCGGGGAAGGTCCTGCGAGTAGGTCCAGCCCTTCAAGCGAAAGATCTGGCTGCAGACAAATTTAATCATGCGATGAAGCGCTCATTTAAGAATTTCAAGAAGTCATCAGGGGAGAGTGCTCGTCCCGTGGCCTGGGTAATGATTTGCGGCGCCGGCATCCCGCGGCCATAGCGGTGGACGTTCTCCTTGAGCCAAGCACAAACCTCGGTGAGCTTACCGGTTTCGACTCGTGCTGAAAGATCTGGGAATCTATGTTTGAGACTTGCGTGGAGCTGGCAAGAGATCATCGTCCCTAACAGGTAACTCGGAAAATATCCAAAGGCCCCACTGGACCAGTGAGAGTCTTGCAGAATCCCCACGGAGTCATCGGGCGGCGTGATGCCGAGATAGTTCTGGTAGGCCTTGTTCCACGCTTCAGGTAACTGCGCCACGGAGAGCGTGCCACTGAAAATGGCCAACTCCAGCTCAAACCGAATCATGACATGCATGCCATACGTCACCGGATCGGACTCGGTCCGAATCAACGACGGCTTCACTTCGCTTGCGAGCAAAAACAAATCCTGCGCGCTCCAGCCCTTGATGTGGTCGGGGGCATTCAAGGTAAACCACTGATGGACCCAGCGGAAAAACTCCGGTGATGTGGCGAGGCAGACCTCCCACAGACGCGACTGGGATTCGTGCATGTCCATGCCATTGGCCTGGTTCAATGGGGTGCCCACGTGTTCCGCCGGGATCTGATTCTCGTAGAGGCCGTGGCCAAGTTCGTGCACGGTCGACAGCAGCGACATCAACGGATCATCCTCGCGGTAGCGAGTGGTGATCCGCACGTCAGTGGGGTGGAGATTCGTGCAGAACGGATGCACCGAGCGCGCTTGCACGAGCTGATCAGCAGGAAAACCCATCCACGCTACGACATCGTGGCAGATTTTTTCTTGAATCTCGATCGGCACGTTCCATTTTTTTTCTATCGGTTTTTTGCGACGGCCGATGAGTTCTTGCAGTTTTGGTCGGAGCTCATCAAAAAGTTTTTTGATCATCGCCGAGGTCATGCCTGGTGAATAATCATCCAGCAACGCATCGTAGGGGTCTTTCCCTTGGGCGTAGTAGCTGGCTTGCTCCCGGGAGAGACGAATCATCTTTTCGAGGTGCGGAGCAAACATGGAAAAGTTTTTTTCTTTCTTGGCCGTGACCCAGCCATCGTGGGCGAGTGCCGAAGCTTCGCTCATTTCCTCGACGAGCTTTTGGGGCAGGAGAGTTTTCTTCTCAATGTCTTTGACGGCATTCCGGAGAGCCTCTTTCTCCAACTCACTCGTCGCTGTCTTGAGTGCGGCTTGCGCGGCTGAGTAGTAATCCGGATGGACGCTCTTTTCATGGATGACGCCGGCAAAGAACCCCAAGGTCTCGGCGCGCCAGGCAGCGGTTCCTTTGGGCATCTGGGTTTCAAAGTCCCAGTAGATCAGACTATAAGCCGAGCCGAGGTGGGCCAATTCGCGGGACATCTCGTAGTAGTTTTTCATGCTAAAATTCTACAGCCAATCCGCGAAATCGGGAGAAAGATATGCGCCTATTATCCCCCCAGCATTGTTTGTTGTGACGCTCTCAATCAGTATGGGACTACTCGGATTTTCCGGGCGCACGATCCCGCTGGGTGTGGCCTAATCCACCAAGGCCACGAGATCGCTTACGTCTGCGGGAAGTTCGTCTTCGTTCATGTCCCAGTCTAGGGCTTCCATGCCGGCGACGGCTTCTTGCTCCAGGGCGGCATTGTGATTCTGAATGTTCACAGTCACAACCAAAGCGACGGCCAGAGCTGCGCCGGCAGCAACGGGCAACCACCAAGAGCGCGCCCGGGGAGCTTTCATGGGCCGCGAAGTTTCCAGCGCCGGCTTGTGTTCGCGCATGAAACGATCGAGCTTTTCAAATTCATTCTTCATACAGCAAATCCTTTCGCGACGAGTTTGGGACGGAGTTTTCCCTTGGCCGTAAAGAGGCGGGACTTCACGGT
Source organism: Pseudomonadota bacterium (assembly GCA_027486525.1). GTDB lineage: Bacteria > Bdellovibrionota > Bacteriovoracia > Bacteriovoracales > Bacteriovoracaceae > UBA6144. Next base: position 1,829 of record JAIXOY010000222.1, on the reverse strand, counting down.
CCCCTGAGGAATCCCTAGTATCTTCGCGATCTCCTGCAAATCCAGGTCTTCATAGTAGTGCAGCATCAACAGGGCACGGGTCTCTTCGTCTAGTTCCAGCAGCGCTTCTCTGACTGCACGAACCTCCGCGCTTTCTGTCTCCGCCGCGTTGAGTGTCTCAGGATCAAGGGCCACGAAGGTCTTTCCACCGTGGCCTCGTAGCCAATCTCTCGCCGTGTTGAGGGCGACGGTATACACCCACGTCTTCAACGTGCTCTTGAACGCAAACGTCGGCAGCGCCTTCCAGGCCTTGATGAACGCATCCTGCGTGAGTTCTTCTGCCACTTGATGGTTGCCGCCAACCATTCCTCGCAGGAAACGTCGGACGCCCCCGGCTTGGGAGGCGTAGAGCGCGTGAAATGCTTCTTCGCTCTTGGAGATCAGCACGGATTACTCCACACTCTCGTCGACGTCGTTGTTGAAATCCTTGCGGCGTTTTTCTAACTTGGCACGGAACATCTTTCTTTTTTCCTGAAACTTCGCGCGCTGAGTTTCGTTTAAGATAGACCGGATTTCCAGCATGGTTTCAAAACCAGCACGATGATGGAGGGCCTGTGCCGTTTGCAATTCTTCGAACTTCGTTTTTAACTCTTCATTGGTGGTCTTGGGATTTCCCGCAGAAGCATGGAAAGCTTCGCGGGCTTCTCGAACTTTTTTACGTGCTTCTTTTCGCACTTCCTTTTTCTTCTTCCTAATCTCTTTCATTTTTACGAGTTGCTCATCCGAAAGTTCGAGCTCTTGGCGCATCCGTTCGCCACGTTTTTCCGCATCCTTCTTCTTCTTGCTCGCACCGGCGAAGGCCACTGAGGTCACCAGCATGAGGGCCATAAATAGCGATAGGTTTTTCATTCAGTACTCCTTGGAGAGGCCTTAGCGTAAGGCACTCATACCCCTTAGACGTAGGATAAGGCTGAAAGGTTCAGTGTCCAGAAAATTCAAAGAAAACAATAGGTTAGATAGTTAGCCGAGCGAACAATTTTTGACGCGTAACGGAATATAGTGCCCCGTCTTCCAGGAAATGTGAATGCGCTGCGATAATAAAGTCATTATCGGGATGTTCTGGGAGGGGCATCCTTCAACGATGGAACCAAGGAAGGTGCCACTTGAAGACTACTCTCTCATGGCTCGCGCTCTGTCTCTTTCTCACGGCCTGTAACCCCCCTGATGCAACTGATTCCTGCGGTCAAACGGCGCAAGCCGAAGACAAAGACGGGAACACTGTTACGGAATGTCCTCTGCCTGACACGGGCGGCGAAATAACTCCGGACGATGGTGAAGTTGTGGTTGTTCCTCCGGCCATACCTGATGTTCCAGTGGGCCCGAATGTTCCCGCCAAAGCTGCGCTCTTCAACGCCAGTGTGAGTTTCACGAACTTCGGATCGGCCGACATCGACAAGGTCCAGCAGGCCTTGAGCTTCATCCAACGAATCGTGCGCACGTCGGAGTTCCGTGACCGTGTTCTCAATCACACCTACCAGGGCGTGAAACAGTTCGTGGACAACAACGGTCTCACCAACGAGCAGATCTACGAAAAGCTCCTCGACGGGAAAGAGACGCTCTTACCCGTGGTCGATAACCAGATGGATCTGCAGCTCGAGCTCTACGCGAACTATTCCACCAGCACGGTGGGCTACACCTATCCCAATACCACCAAGATTTGGATGAACCGGAAATTCTTCGACGCCTACGATCCGGAAGAGGTCTCGCGGAACGTCTTCCACGAGTGGACGCACAAGCTCGGCTTCGGTCATGACTCGTCATCGACGTCGCGTCGGCCGTACTCGGTGCCC